>JAISRN010000170.1 GCA_031273605.1 Spirochaetales bacterium
CTGGCTTTCCCCCGTCAAAAGGCTGTTCCAGTAGTTTTTGGTTAGGAAATCCTTCCGGTCCCGGGAATCCTCAATCCGGGCGGCCCGGAGTTGGAGGTACTTGGAAGCCCGGCTTAACAGAGTCAGCCGGTTCAGGGTTTCCTTGTCCCCCTCCTCCGGTACGGTGAGTTTGTAAAGATAATAGTAAAGATGCCGGTAGGGGTCCGCCTCGCTTAAGCCCTCCTCCCGAACAAATTGGGCCAGTTCCTGACTGCCCCGGTCCCGGTCGCCGGTTCCCATCAGGTAGGCCCGAAAAACCTGAATCAGGCTGGAAAGGACATCCCTTCCCTCCCCCATGGCCCGGTCTTCCACAGAACAAAAACCGCTGCGCCAATAGATGTATTCCCCCGGATAAAAATCCATAACCCGGTTCAGCCGCCGGTCAAGAACAATGTCAAGAACCTTGAGTGCCCTGGGGATATCATGAAGAAAAAAGAAAGCCTCGGCGGAAAAAAAGAGGGCCTCCGCGTCGGGTTTAAAGGACTCAAAGATTCCCAGGGCCGCGGCGGGTTTCCCCTGGTAAATCAGACTGCGGGCTATCCAGGCCCGGTGGACCTTCATCCTTTCATCGTTAAAGTAGAGGCGGCTCAACAAAAGTCCCTCCACAAAGAGGGCCTCCGCCTCCCCGTAGCGGCCCAACTCAAAGTTGCTGCGGCCCAGCAGAAAAAGGGCAAAGCCCTCCCAATCCCGCCGCCCCAGGGCCGCGGATAGTTCCCGGGCCCGGGAAAAAAGCCCCCCGGTCCGGGAGTAGTTGCCCCAGATAAACTGGCAGATCCCTTCCATGATGAGGGCCCGGATATAACTGTGGGGGGCGTCATTAAAGTTAAGCCGCTCCCGGCAGATGGTAAAGTACATGGCCCCCTCATTCAGGCGGCCCATCCCCAGCATGGCCAGCCCAATCTGCCGGGAGGCATCGGCCTGAAGGGAGGGATAGTTCTTTTCCTGAAAATCCAGGAGAGCCTTTTTGGCAAAGTCCAGGGCCTTCCGGTACTTTCCCAGGGCATAGTAGTACCGGGAACTCTCCAGGTTAATCAGGGCTTCGGAAAAAACCGCCGGTAAAGCTCCCTGGTCCCCCGCGGCGGGGTAGTCCCCCAGAGAAGAGAATCTGACCCCCGCCATCTCCCGGTCTCCCTTCATGAGGGCCGCCCTCAAGGCCAGGGAATCCGAAACCGCCCGGGCAAAACCCGGGGGCGCCCCGGAAGAGAGGTTCCCGAAAATTTCGATAAGGGCCTCCGCCCGGGCAATCTGTCCCTGCTCCAAAAGGCCCGCCGCATAATCAAAAAACTGCCGGATAAAATCCGGGTTATCCAGGATGTGCTTAAGCCCGTGGAGAAAGGTATAAATTGAAATGTCCGGATACCTTTTCCACAGATCGGAAATCCGGGCGATCACGTTTCCCCGGATTCTTTCCTTTGCGGATTCCTCCAGGGAAACCTGATCGGAAATATCCGGCAGGGCGGGGCGCAGCAGAAGGTCCGGGGTCAAAAGCCCATAGCGGCGGAGTTCCCCCAGGAGGGGTTCCGGCGCCTGAAAAATTTCCCCCCTATCCTCCAAAATCCGGCTCCACATCTCCTGAGAGGCAAAACCCGGAAAGAGGCTTACGGCGTAAAGGCACTTTTGGAGAGGCTGGGGGAGTTCTTTAAGAAAAAGCCGGCTGACATCCTCCGGATCCCCCCCGCTTTCCTCCCTCATCTGCATAAGGAGGGCATAATGAAAAATTCGCAGAATGCTGCCCCGGGTTATTTCTTTGAGACGCTGGGCGCCGATTCCCCGGAGGCCCGCCCCCTTGATGATGCCCCCAATCTCCTCCAGGGAGAGGGGGTTAATCCTGACCCCCAGACAGGGAAGGCCCGGCCACAAATCCTGGGGTCGGCGGGCCTCCGAGACAACCAGGGGAAAGAGGCCCAGGGGCATCAACTCCCGGAAGATCCGCTCCAGAACCCCGGAAATTTCCAAATCCAGATACTCCGGGGTCCGGCACAGGAGAAAGGCCTGGTGGTTGAGGGCCTCACACTCCCGGATGTAGGCGATCAGGTAAAGCCTAAAAAAAAGATAAATGTCTTCCTTTCCCTGCTCGGAGGCGCCGGAGGAAAAGAGAAAAAGCCGGGACCGGTAACTTGTTTCTTCCGGGACAGAGAGAAAGGAGGGCGCCCTGAGAATAAAGTCCCGGTCCAGGCTTTCGATGATCTCCTGAAAGCTGGATTTGAGCCCCTCGGTTCCCTGGACAACCGGGAGAATCAGGGGGGCCTCCCGGCGAATCCTGCGGATTCCCCGGCAAAGGTTAAAAAACTTTCCCACCCCCCGCCGGCCGTAAAACCAGAGAATCCGGGATTTAAGGGCTTTTCCCACCTCCGGAACAAGGCAGGGGATGAGCTTTTCCACCAGCCTCTCCCGGAAAAAAAGGTTCTCCCCCTCAAAGATCTCCGGAAGGTCTAAGGCTTTATAGGGCTTAAGAATCCAGTACTTTTCATCCCTAACCCCCGGCAGGTACCGGCAAAAATCCTCCCCGGCTTCCGGACCCACCAGGAGGGCGTCGGTTTTCCGGAGGGGATAGCTTTCCCGGCGGATCTGACGATAGCCGTCCCCCAGGCCGATTTTCTTTATTTTGTTAACCAGGATTAAAAAGCCCTGAAACTCCTGCCGGTTATCCAGGAGATACCGGTAAAGCCCCTCTATCCCCGCCCAAAACCGGGCCTGGGTGTTTTCCTCTTCCTCCCGCTGCAAATAAATAGCGCAGCCGTTGATCCGGGACAGATTCTCTTCCCCGGCCCTTCCCGGTTCAAAGTACGAAAGAACCCTTTCGTAAATCCGGGATTCCGCGCCTGGTTCAATTTTTTCGAGCTGCCGCAGGCCGGGTAATTCCACTAAAACTGAATACATCTTAAGGGCCTATTCAAAGGACAGGGAGGGGGGCTGGGCCCCTCCCTCCCAGAGCGTGTCGTTGTGTTCGGTCCGGGACTTTCCGTAAACCGTGGTAAAAAGAAAATCCAGATCATCGGGGTTTATGTCTAAAAATTGCAGGCCGTAATAGGTGGTTTTCTTTCCCGGATACTTCCGCATAATCCGGCAAAAAATTTTCATTATCCGTCCGCACAATTTAAGCTCGATGTCTAAATCGCCGTAAAGGGGCATGGCCAAATTTAAAGTGGGAGACGAATTGGCAAATAAAAGTCCCGAGGCGGAAATATCAATTAACCCGGTGGTGTAGCGGTTCATTACCTCTTCGCTGGCGTTAAAATAACCGTTTACTTTTAATGAGTAGGCAATAATCTTGGATATTTGAAAGATGTACTCCACCGCCTGCTCATCCAGGGGCGGCTTGCCGTCCCGGACCGAATGTATGTGAATGCACCCCACCACATACTGATGAAAAAGGATGGGACAATAAATAATAGATTCAATGCCCTGGCGGTACTGTTCCGAAAAGTATTCCCGAAAGACGGCAAGCTCCAGATCAGGAAGATGATTTCCCGGTTTTCCTCCGGGAAAGAGAAAGGCCTCGGTAACAAAACGGCTGTCCTTTCCTCCGATCTCCTTTTCAAGCCCGTAGCGCATCCGGGGAATAAAGAGGACCTTCCCGGTTTGGGCCACAATCCGCTCCTCCAGGGTTTCAATATCCTTTCCCCGGAACATGGTGATGCTGGTCAAGTCGCCCATTTCCCTGGTTTCCTCTTTAAAGGCGCTTATGAGCTGGGCTAAATCCTGGGTGTCAAACCGCCCGTGAATCAGGGGCTTATCCACGGGATCAAATTCTTCGGTTTTGGGAAACTGTAAATTAACCCTGGTTTCTTTGACCTCAAAACTGATGCTGGCATCCCCGGGAACCGCCACCCGCTCGTATTTCCGCTGAAGGTTCTTGTGAATCTGATCGGGGTAGGAAATCTTTAGGATTTGCCCCGGCCTTAGAACCCGGGCGGCAAAGGTCATTACCTGGCCGTAGTAGGAGAAAAAAATACGGAAGGTTTCTTCCGGTTTGAAGGTTTCCCCCTCCTTGGGGTCCAGAAGAATCGTTATCCCCCTGCCCTCGTCAATGTCCTCAATTACCCCGGAAACTTCCTTGCGGCTGCCGTGAAGGGACAGGGGAATCCGGCTCTCCCAAAGGTGATTGAGGATAAACTCTTTTTCAATGCGGCTTATGGAATTGCCCATGCTTTCCTATAGTGTGAAACCCCGGTAAACCTGGGGTTCAAAAGGCGGGGGCGCCCCCCGGTCCTGGTCCAGAAGGCGGAGATCCCCCTGAAGGTCCGATACCAAATACCCTCTCCCTTCCCCCTCCTCCGGGGAAACCAGGAAAATCCGGACCGCCGTTACCCCGGTTTTCCCATTGAGCCGGACAGAGGCCCAGAGGTAGGCGGCGCTCTCTTCGGGAAGGTCCCCTTCGGTTTTCACGCTCCCCAGCCGGAAGGAGAGGAGCCGTTTTTCCCGGATCAGGTCTTCAAGCATTACCTCCAGATAGTCCCGGTCGGCGGGGAAAACCCTTTCCCCCTCAAACCGCCCTTCGCACAAACCCTGGAGAAACAGGGCCGCCTCTTTCAGGGGGCCCTGATAAATCTCCCCGGGGGGCGCCAGGGGGCCGGCATAGCTGTCCTCGGGGTAGCGCCCCGGATAAGGAATATCCCGGGTAAAGGCCAGACGAAAAGCTGTCCGGGGACTCAGCCTAAGGTCCTGGGGAGGGGATTCCCCTTCCCGGTCGGCCGCTATTAATAATAGGAGGCTCAAGGCGGTACAGAAAAAAAACCCGGCCTTTTTCATTTTGGCTCCTGTTAGAAGGCCCTCTTTTTTACCCTGTCCGGGGGGACAACTTAATCCTAACAAAAATTCCCGTTCCTGTCAAAAAGAAATTGAAACCGGGCTTAAAAAGGGCTAATATCTGAGGCAGTTCCAAGATAACCGTTTTTGGAACTCATCTTGCCGGTCCGCCGGCCTCGGGGAGAGATCATGGGCGATAATGTAACAGAAAAGATTCTAAAAAGAAAGCTGGTTGAAGGGGAGCTTATCCCCGGCAGGGAGATTGCCATAAAAATTGATCAAACCCTTACCCAGGACGCCACGGGAACCATGGTGTACCTTCAGTTTGAAACCATCGGTATCCCCAGGGTTAAAACCGAGCTTTCCGTTTCCTACGTGGATCATAATACCCTTCAATCGGACTTTAAGAACCAGGATGACCACCGGTTCCTCCAGTCCGCGGCCGCCCGGTACGGGGTTTATTTCTCCCGTCCGGGAAACGGAATTTGCCACCAGGTACATCTGGAGCGCTTCGGCGTTCCGGGGAAAACCCTCCTGGGCTCGGATTCCCATACCCCCACCGGGGGCGGCCTGGGGATGCTGGCCATCGGCGCCGGGGGCCTGGATGTGGCGGCCGCCATGGCGGGGATGCCCTTTTTTTTCCCCTGCCCCGAGGTGGTGGAGGTCCGGCTTTCCGGAGCCCTCCGGCCCTTTAGCAGCGCCAAGGACATTATCCTGACCCTCTTAAAAACCGAAACCGTAGCCGGGGGCCTGGGCCGGGTTTATGAGTACACCGGTCCGGGAGTCTTGACCCTGTCGGTTCCCCAGCGGGCCTCCATTACCAACATGGGGGCGGAACTGGGGGCCACCTCGTCCATTTTTCCCTCGGATCAGGTTACCCGGGCCTTCCTGGCCCTTCAAAACCGGGGGGAGGCCTGGGAGGCCCTGGAGGCCGACGGGGATTGCGCCTACAGCCGCCGGATAGAAATCGACCTGTCCCGGGTGGAGCCCCTGGCCGCCTGCCCCCACTCTCCTGACGCCGTTAAGCCCCTGGAAGCCCTCAGGGGAATCAAGGTGGATCAGGTGGTCATCGGCTCCTGTACCAACTCCTCCCTCCACGATCTGGGGGTGGCGGCGGAAATTCTCCGGGGCAAAACGGTGCATCCCCGGGTTTCCCTGGGGGTGGCGCCGGGCTCCCGGCAGGCCCTGCAAGGGGGGATGCAGGGGGGAATCATCCAGACCCTGGTGGATTCCGGCGCCCGGCTTTTGGAAAGCGCCTGCGGCCCCTGTATCGGCATGGGTTTTGCCCCCCCCTCGGCCGGGGTGAGCCTAAGAACCTTTAACCGCAACTTTAAGGGCCGCAGCGGAACCGCGGACGCTCAGGTTTACCTGGTGTCTCCGGAAACCGCCGCGGTTTCGGCCCTCACCGGGGAGATAACGGATCCCCGGTCGGCGGGGGAAATTCCGGACCGGGACTATGCCTCCTTTATTAAACCCGATGATTCTTTTATTATACCTCCCCTCCCCCCGGGGGAGGCGGAAAAAATTGAAATTATCCGGGGGCCCAACATTAAGCCCTGTCCCCGGCCCAGGCCCCTGCCGGAAAACCTCCGCTGCCGGGTCTTACTCAAGGCCGGAGATAACATCACCACGGATCACATCATGCCCGCCGGTCAGGAAGTTCTTCCCCTCCGCTCCAACATCCCGGAGATCAGCAAGTATGTTTTTCGGAACCTGGACCCCGGCTTTTACGACCG
>JAISRN010000231.1 GCA_031273605.1 Spirochaetales bacterium
AACTTGCAGATTGAAGGGGGGCGCATAACAGGCTGCCTCTTAAGCGGCGATTTTCTGGCCCTCCTGCCCATCCGCGCCCTGGAGGAAAAACTTGAGGGTTTGCCTTACCGGAAGAAAGAGGTTCGGGAAGCCCTGGAAGCCATTGATCCGGCGCTTTTCCTGGGAACCATTACCAGGGATGAACTTGGCTCCTGCCTTTTTAACCAGGGATAAGAATTATGGATTGGCAAACCCAGCCGAAACCGGCTTGGCTTAAACGCAGATACTCCCAGGACCCCAATCAAGATATGGTGGAGGGAATTCTCGACGGCCTTTCCCTGAATACGGTCTGCCGGGAGGCCCTGTGTCCCAATTACCGGGAATGTTTTTCCCGCAAAACCGCCACCTTTTTAATTTTGGGTAAGAACTGTACCCGGAACTGCCCCTTTTGTAACATCACCCACGCCCCCCCCCAGCCTGTGGACCCGGAGGAACCCGGCCGGGTTGCCCGGGCGGCCTTGGGCCTGGGCCTTAGGTATGCGGTGATCACCTCCGTAACCAGGGACGACCTGGCCGACGGCGGAGCGGCCCACTTTGCCGCCGTCATAAGGGCCATCCGCGGGCTCTGTCCCGAAACCGCCGTTGAAGTTCTTATCCCCGACTTTCAGGGGGAGGAATCCTCCCTGGAGAGGGTTTCCGAAGCCGCCCCCTCGGTTATCAGCCACAACATGGAAACCGTCAAAGCCCTTTACCCCCAGGTACGGCCCCAGGCGGATTACCGGAGATCCTTAAGGGTAATTAAAAAAATAGGCGGCCTAGGGGGGGGAATTCGCAGCAAGAGCGGCATTATGCTGGGCCTGGGGGAAACCCGGGAGCAGGTTTATGAACTTTTTGAGGATCTCAGGGCCGCCGGCTGTTCCATCCTAACCATAGGGCAGTACCTTTCCCCCTCCCGGGAGCATTATCCGGTGAAAGAGTATATCCGGCCCGAAGTGTTTGAGGAGTACAAAGAGCAGGCCCTTTCGGCGGGGTTTGACTTTGTCGCCTCCGCCCCCTTTGTCCGGAGCTCCTACCACGCCGGGGAAGCCCTGGGGCTTTGAGGGCTATTCTATTGGGCTGCTCATTCGTGGGGAACAAACTTAGAGATAAGGGCAAAGCGGTTGCTGACCCCCAGTTTTTTAAAAATGTTCCGGACGTGAAATTTGACGGTGGACAGGCTTATGGTCAGGGTTTCGGCAATTCTTTTGTTATCAAAACCCTGAAGAATTAAAGAGGCCACCTCTATCTCCTGGGACGACATACTGTAAGCCCCGGCAAAGTCAATTTCCCTGGCCGGGGTCTCCGGCTTTTTTTTATCCACCGAAACAAATAAAAACTGCATATTCCCCTCGTCGCCGGCAATCCGGCGGGGCTCAAAATAAAATTCGTGCTTTTCGATGGGCAGGGTCACGGGCTTTATGATTTGACTTATTTTTATGCCGGTTTTTTTAAACAAAAAGTGATCTATCTCCGTAATTAAGGCCGCGGCGCTTTCGGCGCCATAGATATCCGAGGCTAAGGTCATAAAAAGATGATTGCAGTAAACAATGGCGCCCCATTCGTCAATCACCGCCAGGCCAAACCCCAGCGCGGAGGTTTCAAAATCCAAAAAACTAATGTATTTTTTATTTGCGTGATACTGCTTATAGAGAAAGAGGCTTTCATTGTAAACCGAACCTATGGCCTTGAGAATATCCAGCTCATACCCGGTAAAATCTCCGTGTTCCTTGGACTTAAACACATTGACCGCGTGGTAGGGAGGAGGAGTTGAAATGGTGGCGTAAATAACGGCTTGATAGGGGTTATTGGCTTCTATCAGGAGTTTTCCGTATTCGGTAGAGTAAAACTCATCGTAATCGGCGACATCGGAGATGATAAAAACGTTTTTGCGGGGGTTTTCCTGAACAAGAGCGGGAATTCGCTGGGCAAAAAGATCGTTTTCCCAGATGTGGTCCCGGTATTTGGCAAGGTTCTCCGTTAAGGCGGCGGTTCCCCGGATGGTTTCAACAATTGATTTGCCGTTATGATCTTTGCTGAAGGTTGTGTATACGCTTAAAGGAAAGTTAAAATACTCCATGAGGGCAAACTGCACGCTGTTTATGAAGTTATCATAGTTTTTATTGATATAAAAACTAAACTTTAACAACCGCTCATAGTCGGCAACAGTTATCCCTTGCACAACTTTATCCTCCTTTTAAGTTAAAACTCCTTTTATCCCGCCCTTTTTCCTGGTTTATAAGGACATTTTCATGGACCGGCAACCTCAAAGCTGACATTTGGAACTACTTCATTTTACCATAGTTTTACCGGATGTCCACCTAAAAACAAGACTTTAATCAGGGTAGGTGCGGGCCACCCGGGGGCCCAGGCCGGTGAGTATCTCGTAGGGAATGGTTCCCGCGGCCGCCGCCAGATCCCAGGCGGTGGGCAGAGCGCCGGGGCCAAAAAGATAGGCCGCATCGCCTACCGCCGCCGGAACTTCCCGCCCCAGGAAGGCCATGATGTGATCCATGCAGACCCGGCCCGCCACCGGGCAGCGGCGGCCCCGGATAACCACCTCTCCCCGGTTGGAGAGACTCCGGGGATAGCCGTCTCCGTAGCCGATCCTCAAGGTAGCCAGCCGCCCGGCTTCGGGGGCCCGCCAGGTCATGCCGTAGGAAACCGGCGCCCCCATAGGAATATCCCGCAGGGCCACCACCCGGGTTTTTAGGGTGAGCGCCGGGACAACACAGATGCGGTCCTGAAGCTCCGGGCCGGGGTAGTAGCCATAGGCCATGATGCCCGGCCGGACCATATCCAGGTGCAGGTCCGGGCGGCTTAAGATGGCCCAGGAGGAGGCGGCGTGGCAGAGTTCAAACCGGCAGCCCCGCAGGAGGATCTCTTGGCGGGCCTGAAAAAAAAGGTCCTTCTGGCGGTCCAGAAAATCATTTTGATCCTCCGACCCGGAGGCCAAATGGGTACACAGGCCGGCAAAGGTGAGATGGGGGTTTTGATGGATCATCTCCCCCAGTTCCCCCGCCTCTTCCGGGGAACAGCCGTTCCGGGCCATCCCCGTGTCCACCTTGAGATGAACCCGGACCGGACGGCCCTGGCGGCGGCCCTCCCCGGCCAGGGCTTCAATAACCCCCCGATCCCCGGCAAAAACCTCGGCGTCCAGGGCGGCCAACTCCGGAATCTCCTGGGCCAGGGGGGAGCTCATAAAAAGCACCGGCAGCCCGATCCCCGCCTCCCGGAGCTGCCTGATCTCCCCGGGGGAAGCCACCGCCAGGGCCTCCACCCCCGCCGCCGAGGCCGCCCGGGCCACGGGAACCAGGCCATGCCCATACGCGTTGGCCTTTACCGAAAGGCAGATCCGGGTTCCCGGTTTTAGGGCGGCCCGGATAGCCCGGAGGTTTAAGAGGAGTTGGGCAAGGTTAACCTGGGCCTCCGCCGCCGACGGGCTGGGGGGAGGGAATGGACGGGGCTGGTTCACCGCTTAAACCGACTCCCGGCGGATTAAATTGAGAAATTCCAGGCGGGTGGCGCCGTTTTTCCGGAAGGACCCCAGGAGACAGGAGGTGCCCATGACGGAGTTTTGCTTGGAGACCCCCCGCATCATCATGCACATGTGGCGGCACTCCATCACCACCCCTACCCCTTCCGGGGCCGCCGCCTCCATCACCGCCTTGGCAATCTGCCCGGTAAGATTTTCTTGAATCTGCAGACGGCGGGCGTAGAAGTCCACAATCCTGGCCAGTTTGCTTACCCCCAGCACCCGGCCCCGGGCAACGTAGCCGATATGGCAGCGCCCAAAGAAGGGCAGCAGATGATGCTCGCAGAGGCTGTAAACTTCGATGTCCCTAACCAAAACCATATTATTTGAGGAGGAAGAGAAAACAGCCCCGTTGATGAGGGTGGTTAAGTCCTGGTGATAACCCTGGGTGAGATACTCCAGGGTGCGGGCCACCCTTTCGGGGGTTTTTTTCAGGCCCTCCCGTTCCGGGTCTTCCCCCACTTCCTTTAGCAATTCGGAAATGAGGGCCTTGACTCTTTGACGATCCATGGCTCATTCTATCAAAGTCCGGTAAAAAAAGCCAGTCCAACATCATAGCCAGTCCCAGTACAAGAATAACCACGGACCACACAGACCCCACAGACAGGAACACGGACTAAGACCATAACGCGAAGGGGACGGGAAAATGTGGATAAACCCTGGACCATGGAAAGGAACGCCTTCGGTTTCTATGATTCACTCTTTTTTGCCAAGCCGCTCCATGCTTTCCTTTACTTCGGCTGCTCCGGATGTATTGCCTATGGCTTCGTATATGTCCAGCGCCCGCCGGTAGCAGGCCAGGGCGTTTTCGTTATTACCCGTTTTTTCATAAACAAGGCCGATGTTTTTATAGGCGCTAACATCCTTCGGGTCCAGCCGTACCGCTTCGCTATAATTCTCTATGGCGCTGTCATAATCCCCTTTCAGTCGATATGCATCGGCGCGGTTTTCAAAATATATCGCGTTGCTTGGTACGAGTTCTATCGCTTTGCTGTAATCCGCTATGGCGCTGCCGTAGTCCTTTTTAGAGTAATACGCGTTACCGCGTTTGTTGAAGAAAACCGCAACTTTTGGGTTAAGTTCAATCAGGCTGCCGCCGCAAAGCCCGTCGCCAAAAAGCCCGGCCTCAAGTAGCCCGGAAAAAGGGCGCCCTTCTTCCGCCTTTAGGCCGTCATGCCTAGGGGCGGATTTTTTTTGCCCTTCAGCGCTTAGGAAGGAGCGGAACCGCAGATTTCCCTGCTTAGCCTCCAAAAAGGGTCAAAAACGGTGAAGAATTTAAGCTGCCCTTTAGCCCCTGTTCTTACTGAAATAGGGCGGCCCATGCGCTATACTCGGTTTGCGACTGCTGACATTTCTTTTTCAAGGTCTTCAATAGATTTCATTAAAGCCTGGTTGCCTAAAGCGTGTTTCCGAGCCGCTTCCAAATCGGCGGCGGCATTGTTTACATCACCTTTACCCAAGTACGCCGATGCGCGGATTACAAAGGCAAGGGCATAATTTGGTTCCGCCTTTATCGCCGTCGTACAATCCGCTATTGCCAGTTCCCGGTCCCCTTGGTTTAGGTATACCCTGCTGCGCTCACAATAACAATCCGCAAGCCAGCGCCTGGCATCGGCATAATCCGGCTTTATTTTCAGCAAGGCTTCGCAGTCCTTTATTATCTGGTTCCTATCTTCTGTTTTTAAGCATGATTTTATATGTTCGGTATATACAGAGGCAAGAATTTCTTTTGCGGTGGCATCCTCAGGATTCAGTTTTATATACCGCTCAAAATCCGGCATAGCCCTGTCCCAATCCTTTTTAATGCAATGCCTCATGGCACGATAGCAAAAAGCATCGGCGCAATTTATATCAAGCCTTATTGCCTCGGTACATTCGGCAATTGATTTCTCCCAGTCCTCTTCGTTAGAAAACATACCAATGAGCGCATGTGCCAGGGCTTTATTCGGGTCCGCTTTAAGCGCCTCGCCACAATCCTCAAAAATTCTTTCCCTGCTTTCCCTGGAGAGAATTGCTGAGGAGTCTCCGGGATTAGCCGGGTCATATTTCAATCCGTTGTGGATTATTTTATTATAGTCAGCCAAAGCCATATCCCAGTCGCCGTTTTTGGCATAAACCCTGCCGCGAAGAAAAAAAGCTTTCAGCATATCCGGCTTTAATCTAATAAGTTCATTGCAGTCTTCAATTGTCTGCTCGTAGTTTTCCTTGCTAAAGCTGTCCCTAGCGCGCCCATGATACGCTTCGACCTGTTTGTCCTTCGCAAATTGGTTGTTCGGGTTGAGGGAGACGGACTTGGCAAGATCCGCTATTGCTTTATCGTAATCCTGTATGCAGATATAGGCATTGCCTCTGGATGCATAGAACCAGGCATTTGACGAATCCAAGTTAATTGCCTCGTCATAATTAGCAAGGGCCTTTTCATAATCTCTTTTATGTACGCTGTACACAAAACCCCGGAGACCCCAGGCTTTCTCATATTTTGGATCAATGGCGATAGCCTTGTCAAAATCCGCAATTGCCCTATCGAATTGTCCATTCACTTCATAAGCATCTCCGCGGTTGGCATAAAGGTATGCCTTGCCTGGGTCAATCCCGATTGCCTCGCTGTAATCGGCAATGGCTTTACCATATTCTTTTTTTGTCTTAAAAGCATCTCCCCGGGCATTATAAACATCCCGCAGTTTGTCTTTGGCCCATTGGTAATCCGGGCTGAAAGCAATTGCCACAATAAAATCCGCAATAGCCCTGTCATAGTCTTTTTTGTTGTTGTATGAATTCCCGCGAAAGGCGTAATGCGCGGCGTTCCTTGGCTCCAGCCTCACGGCCTCAGAATAATCCTCAATGGCTTTGTCATAATCGCTTTTATGATCGTTATACACATTGCCCCGGCTGATATAGCAACCGGCATTGTCCGGTTTAAGCCTAATCGCCATGCTGAAGTCCGCAATCGCTCCGTCATAATCCCCTTTATTCGTATAAGCCGCTCCTCGCCTTTCATAAACCCATATAAACTTTGGCGAAAGGCAGATGGCCTGGGTATAATTGGCTATTGCCTTATCGTAGTCCTTCTTGTTGCTGTATGCCAGACCGAGCAAAGCGTTGTACGATGCATTTTTCGGAGCGAGCCGCACAGCCTCGGTCCAATCAGCAAGAGCTTTATCATAATCATGGAGATGGTCGTTGTAGACGGTGCCGCGGATATTGTAGAACTCGGCGTTTTGCCTGTCGAGCTTGATTGCTTCTGAATAATCTCCAATAGCGGCCTCGAACTCCTTCGCCGCAAGATGGTCATTTCCGGTTTGAATTAGTTTTTCGGCCTCTATGTTGTTCATACAGCGCCTACATCCCTACTGCCTGTTTTATTTGGGCAAGCTGCTCTTTCAGATCATGATTGTCCATGATTTTAAGGGCTGCTTCCCAATCGTCTATTACGCTTAGATCATCCTGCTGGGTATAAGCAATACCACGGTAATAATAGCCCAAATACCCTGCCTGACCTTTCGGATCAAGACCAATGGCTTTTGTGGCGGTTGTTATTACTTTATCCCAGTCTTCTTTTCCCATATACCCGGCACTCATGTACGCATAAGCCAGGGCATTGCACGCATCGTTCACATTGAGTTTAAGCGCTTCGGCGGATTCGGCAATCAGGGCGTCCCAGTTCTCTTTATTAAGATAATCCACAACATGTGTTGTGTAAACAGCAATTTTCGTGGCAGGATCATTCGGATCGCCCCCTGATGCCTTACTGCCGCTTTCTAAAACTTTTCCCATGTGCGCATAAGTATCCGCAAGACCCGGATCAAGCTCAAAAGCCCTGCTGACATCCGCATTGCCTCTTAGCATATCGCCTTTTTGTGAAAAAGCCATACCCCGCTGATATAAAATCATAGCATTATCCGGATCAAGTTCTACCGAATAATTAAAATCTGCGATAGCCTTTTCCCAATCGCCTTTTCCCTGAAACGCAGCAGCCCGAGTACTGTAGGCCAGGGCGAAGGCCGGGTCAAGCTGAATCGCCTTGTTGCAGTCTGCGATTGCCTTATCATTTTCTCCCTTCATGGAGTAAACTGAGGCCCTCATGAAATAGACAAACGGACTGCCAGGATCAATATTAACCGCTTCGTTACAGTCCGCAAAGGCCTGGTCGAAGTTTCCGCTCATTAAATACGCCTGCGCCCTTTTACAGAGAGCTTCTACCTGTTCTTCAATGTCCGCCATTTTAATCTCCTTTTTAGTTTATTCTCGTTGCGGAGTTTTAATTTTGCCTCTAAAAGGCTTATGAAGCCAAAAACTACGACGCGCTCCCCGGGAACTTTCATCGGTCCCTGAGCTTACGCTTTGCCCTTGCTGCGGAGCCGAATCGCTTCGGTTGAGTCCGCAATTGATTTTTCCATATCCCATGTATTCATATAAGCGTTGCTGCGGGCCATAAAATACGCTGAATTGTTCGGATCAATTTCTATGGCTGCGCTAAAATCGGCTATAGCCCCTTCGCAATCCCCTTTCTCCTCCCGTGCGCCGCCTCTGCTCATGTAATATCCGGCGAGGACGTCCCTGGCCGCCTTGGTCTGGGAATGATTCTCTCCCAGGACTTCCCGGTATATGTTATAGGCTTTTCGCGTAACATCAAGTGCGTTTTGCCAGTCTTTTATCTCTTCATAGCCGCCGCCGAGCAGCAACAAAGCTGCGGCGGTGAATTCGTTCTGTTCTCCCAATACTTTGGAAGAAATATCGATTGCCATCCTGGTATAATCCCGGCACTTGTCAAAAAATTCCTCTTTTTTCGCCTGGGGCTTTTTGCAGAGTCCCATCAGATAGGCATTTCCAAGGGCTTGATAACCTATTGCGGCGGCAAAGGAATTTTCACCGTAAACGCTTCTGGTTATGGCCAGGGATTGTTCGGCATAGGCTGCAGCCTTATCATAATCCCCATCATCATGAAGGGTACATAGGACAGATAAGGTGAAATAAATAAGAGCCATCTTGGGGTGGTTTTTTCCAAGGGAACTTTCTGCAGCCTTAAGCGCTTTTTGGGCATATTCACGAGCCACATCGGGATCATTCGCGGAATACATTGCCAGTTGATTGTATGAGATAGCGGCAATATGACTCTCCGGGCCCTCTATCTCAACAGCCCGGAGCAGACATTCGGCTGCCTTGTTCTTTTCTATTTCTTTCTGCCACTTAATAGCGGCATAGGCGCTACCCGCAGAAAAATAGGCCAACGCCGTTGCAATATGCTTCTCGCCCAGAATATTCCGGTATATGTCCAGCGCCTTGAGGCAATAGTCAAGCCGTTCTTCGGTATTTGGTATTCCGATTCTGCCCAAAACGGCGTAAGCTTCTGCCGTTTTAATGTTGTTTTTACCGTAGGCCTCCTCCAATTCTTCGACGGCTTTCCTGGCGAAAGCAATGGCAATGGAGACTTCCGAAACGTAGGAGGCAAGCTCGCTTAAATTGTAAAAGAGTTCGCCCATTTTTGCCTTGCTCCTGGCCAGAGTACTGGGCGCAAGATATCGCTCTATGGAATATCTGGCCTTGTCACGGTCAATTAGGGTATGCCAGTATTTGACCAGTTCATAACTTTCCTTGGTGGACAGATATTCAAAAACATTAAAATCAAGCAACAACCGGTAGAGCTCGTCCCATTCGCCCAGTTCGAATAGCTGGTAAGGAACTTCGTCATTCTTTCTGTTTGCAATAGCCGATTGATCTTCCGTGAAGAATTTCGCCAGCTTAAGGCGGTATTCCCGTTTTGACTCATCGGTGTTCAAATACCTGCTTTCAACCGCTTCCCTGATGTATCCATTGGAGAATGTCAAAAGACCGTTGCGGGTCAATAGATGGCTTTCCAGCCCGTTGAAAAGCTGAGAACGGTACAGGGGCGCCGACCCGGTAAGGGCGGAGAGTTCGTCTTCGGATAGGCCGTTTCTGGAAACCCAGAGCAGTGAGAGGACGTTTTTTACAAAATTTTCTTTGCCGTAGTTAAAGTTTTCCTCGAGTCTCCCAAGGACCAACTCAAACAGGGCCGGGATGCTCTCCGCCTTCAGGTACCAGTCTATCTTCTCATCCAGTTTTTCATGTACGCCAAACATACGCAGCTCGTCCAGTAGGGTGCAAAGAGCAAGGGGGTTGGAGTTTTCCGGATCTCTTGCAATACGTTCAATCTGCGGACCGTTTAGATTTTTTCCGTATAAATTGAGGTAGAGGGGAATCAATGTTTTTATGCGCTCCTCGCTCAGAGGCTTCATTTCGACAACCGGATATTCCATGCGGGTAAAATAATCCGTTGTTTTATCGCCTTTCCGGGTTGAAAAAATGAACTTGACATTTGAAGGAAAGCCCGGCAGCCAGTTGAGCAGTTTGGCGCCGGCGGAATCGGAGAGTTTGTCCAGTCCTTCAAGGATGATGATAAGAGGCCCCCTGTCCCGGATTCCGGCGAGCAGATTTTGCAGTTTTGCTTGCTGTTTGTCCTCGCCCGCCTTCAACTGCTCAAGTTCATCCGGCGGATCCTCAAGCGAATAGATATCTTTCAATTCGTTGATGAGCCGTGCGGTAATTTTGCGGTGATCCCCCTGGGACATGGACTGCCCAACAAAATGGTAAATTATTTTTTCATCATCCCGGCGTTCCCGGCTCTTAATCCAGTTTGCAAGCAGGGCGCTTTTTCCGGCTCCGCTTTCCCCTTTGACAACAAGACAGGCCGTTTCGCCTGAGACAAACTCGTCAATCTGCTTTACAAGCTCTTCGTCCCCGACATAGGCGATGGTTTTGCTCTTGAGAAACGTCGCCTGCTCAAGCCGTTCTTTTTTTAGGGCTGAAAACGACACCTTGGGGAACAGGGCGTCAGCCAATTCCTTAAAGTCCCGCTCCACCAGATCGCCAAGATGCTTTATGGAATCGTATTCCGCCACAGGGTAGGTTTTCTGTCCCCGCAGAGTCGATTTCAGGCGCTCAAGCTTCTCCGACGCCGGACTGCCGGGCGCCTCTCTAAAATCCGCGTTATCGGGAACATCCATTGCCGGTGAGCGAAAATAGAAATACGCGTTAACTTTGGTTTTTGCCCGCAGCACCCCTTCCTGTATTTCGATTTCCGTGATGCTGGTCCCGTTTTTTTCAAGCTCATCCCGTACCCAGGGGTAGGCCGTATACACATCGGATTTTTCGCCAATTTTATCCAGATCAGCTTTTTCGGGCACCCATCCATAACGATCGCCCAAAAGCCCGATAAAAAAAGGCATGGTTTTTTTTATCTCCTTCAGGCAAATGTCTACAACCTTCCCCTGCTCTGATTCTTCTTTTCTTATGCCCCAGCGCAGGTCAAGTTCCTGCAAACTTATTTCCCTTTCCGCGCAATACTTTCTTAATGCAGGAAAAGTCTTTTGTACAAGGTGGCTCCGTTCATCCTGCATATCCTTGAATGTGGAGGAAATGAAAATACGGATCTGCCGGTTTTCGATTAGGTCTGACATGATTTACTCCTTAACTCCTCGTAAGCCTTTATCATAAAAGGAAAGGCGCAGGAAATATGCTTGTCGTATACCCGTACATCAATATTTTTGTCGTCAAATCCAAGTTCGTCATAGGATTGTATGTCTTCGTGAACAAGCCGCTCCTTAAGCAGGGCGCGGTATTTTTGATCAGCCTTGATTTGTTTTCTTTCCGCCGGGGTCGGCGCCCTAAACCCGATAAGGAGTTTTTCCGTAAGCCAGCGGTTATGTTCCATCCGCGCCGCGTAGTGTATCTGCCGGGGGGTAAGTTCAAGACCCGGAACAATGCCCAGGGAACGCCGCTTTACCGCAATGCAATTCGCGCAATAGCGGTTGGATGCCTTGAGGGCGGAAACATTGTCAAAGGGCTGCCAGTTGGTAATCCAGTTTTGTTTGATTTCTTCCTCGGGGAATTCGATAATTACCGGTTTCTCTTTTTCTTCGGCATCACCGTAGGGAGTTTTATCGTAGGTATACTTGATCATCATGGGCAGAAGATCGTCGTCCCCGCCAAAATCCAGCGAATTGGCAAGCATTCCGAAGGGCCGCAGATTCCGGTACTTTTTATAGCCTTCTCCTGAGTTTTCCGAAAGCAGGGTTACCGTAGC
>JAISRN010000037.1 GCA_031273605.1 Spirochaetales bacterium
AAGCAGGCAGTCCAAAACGCCCTTGATGAGCCGGGGCGTTTTGGCGATGTAATGGGCCGCGGTGATGCCCAGAAAAAAGGTAATAACCGTGGAGATCAGGGCTATCCTTAGGGCATTAATAAGGGGGAACCAGTCCACGGTTATGATACCTTATTTAGTTGGCCGGAATGGCAAACCCGATGCGCTCAAAGACCGCCCTGGCTTGGGGGCCTTTGAGGAAGGCTACAAAGGCTTCCGCCGCGGCCTGGTTTTGGTTGACATTGAGGATTGCCGCAGGGTAGGTGATGGGCCGGTGGCTTCCCGCCGGCGCCTGAGCTACCACCAGGACTCCCTGGGCAGTCGCCGCATCGGTACCGTACACGATACCGCAGTCCACCGCCGCGGACTCCACATGGGAGAGGACCTCTTTTACGTTAGAGCCGTAGGTGATCTTGCCGGAATTACGCAGGGCGTCCCAAAGGCCGAGGTTGGTGTATATTTCCTGGGAGTACTGACCCACCGGCACATCGGAGTTGCCTATAGCCGCCAGGGAAACCTTATCGGTTAGGATGTCCCTAAAATCGCTGATTCCCTTGGTAGAGCCCTGGGGAACGATGAGAACCACCTGATTGGATACGATATTAAACCGGCTTCCCTGGAGAACAAAGTCCAGTTGGTCCGTATTTACCCCGGGATCGGCGGATATATCCAACTGGTTCATCTGAAGCTGCCCCGCAGAAATGAAGATGTCGCAGGGAGCTCCCTGTTGAATCTGGGTTTTTAAGGTGCCGCTGGAATCGAAGTTATACACAATGTTAACCTCCGGGGCGGCGGCCTTATAGAGTTCGGCGATCTCGTTCATGGCTTCGGTCATGGAAGCCGCGGCAAAGACCACCAGTTCGGCGCTTTGGGCGCCCTGTTCTCTTCTAGGGCCCGCCAAGAGACCGGAGACGCAGGCCAGCACAAGAACACTAACGGTAAAAATTCTTTTCATCATTTCCTCCAAAAAAATTAAAATACGGCTTAAAGCCGCTATACTTTGCCAAAAGGACAAACCGGATAGGCGCAAACCGGGCAGGAAAGGCACAACCCCCCGTTCCCCATGACGGCAAAATCCTCTTTAGTCATCCGGACCCCCGCGGCAATCCGGGGCAGCGCCATGTCAAATACGGTGGCGTCGGCGTACATGACGCAGCCCGGCAGTCCTAAAACCGCTTGGCCGTCGCCGTAATAGCCGAGGAGAAACATGGCTCCGGGGAATACCGGCGCGCCGTAACTGACAATTTCCGCTCCGCTTTGTTTAATGGCTCCGGGGGTATTATCATCGGGATCAACGCTCATCCCGCCGGTACAGAGGATCAGGCCGGTTTTTTCTTTCCGGGCCTCGTTAATAGCTTCGGCTATCCGGTTTATGCCGTCTCCGGTGGTGATATGCCTTTGAACCCTGATGCCAAAGGCGGCCAGTTTATCAATGATCACCGGGGTAAAGGTATCTTTGATTCGGCCCAGGGCTACTTCGTTTCCCGTGGTTATTATGCAGGCGGTCTTGATGGTGTAAGGGAGAAGTTCCATCAGGGGCGCTTCCCCCGCTTCCGCTTCCGCCTCGGCGAGTTTTTCTTCCGGGATTACCAGGGGAATTACCCGCATGGCCGCCAGTTTGTCCCCGGCCCGGACCGGCTGTAGGGAGTGCCGGGAAGCGACGACTATACCTTCCAAACGATTAATCCGGTTGAGCCTTTCTACCCGGCTGTAAAACAGGCCGTCAATCCGGGCAAAAAGTTCTATTTTGCCCTCCGCCACCCCGGACCGGTCAATATTCGGACCGATGCACAGGGAAGCCAACCGTTCTGCCGCCTCATTCTCGTGCAGCATCCCCGGAGTTTTTTCCCAGACATAGATATGATCTTTCCCCATTGACAGTAACATGGGGATATCTTCCGGAGAGATGATGTGGCCCTTGCGAAACTGAGGCCCCTTCATTTCTCCCCTGACTATCCGGGTTAGATCGTGGCATAAAACCTGACCCACGGCGTCAACCACCGGCAATTCTTTCATGGCGCTGATCCTATTGGTTCCTGATTTTCCTTTTCGGGGGAACCGTAATACTGCTCAAACAAATTCTCAACCGCCTGCTGGCAATCTTTTTCAAAGGATAGGTGTTTCTTTAAAAAATCTCGGCCTTCCTGGGTAAGCAAGGCCTCCCCCCCGCCCTTGCCGCCCTGGTGGCGCACCGTTATCGCCATGCCAAGCCAGGCTTCCAGGCCCCGGAGGAGCTTCCAGCCCTTGCTGTAGGACATCTCCATTTCTTCGCAGGCCTGGCGTACCGAACCGGTTTTTTCTATCGCCTGGAGGAGCTTTATCATTCCCGGCCCGCAGAAGGGTTTGTTTTTTTCCGGAGACAGTAAAAAAACTTTGGCCAAGACCCGGGTTTCCCCGGTTTCAGGTATTTGATTCATAATAAAACAATATCCACCGGGCTGCCCTCCGGCAGGGCTCCGCTGCCCAGGGGAATGTCCACCAGACAGTTGCACCCCCGGAGGGAAAAAAGCTGCGCTGAAGAATGGCCTTCCGGAAGGCGGACCCCGTCATTGTCAAGACGCCCCCGGATAAAGCGCCGCTTTCCCCCGCTTTCCTTGGGGAAGGGGGTTAATAGGCGCGCCCGGGACCGCCGGGTTTCTAAATCCCCGCGGCGGGAAAGTTTGGCCAGCACGGGTTTTACTAAAAGTTCAAAGGTGGTTAGGGCGGCAAAGGGGTTGCCGGACAGGGAGATAAGGGGTTTGTCCCGGTATAAGCTGTAGAGTACCGACATGCCGGGTTTAAAATTCATGCCCCGGAAAAGCTGTTTTGCCCCCAGCGCCTCGTGCGCTTCGGGGATCATATCCCGTTCTCCCACGCTGACTCCCCCTGTGGTGATAAGGACATCCAGGGCGTCCATGGAATTCTTTATTTCCTGAACCGCCGGGGAAACTTCGTCGCCCACGGGAGGCAGGCAGGTAAGGGGGAATCCCAGTTCCCTAAGGCGGCCGCCAAGGAGGGCCTGGTGGCTGTCGTAAATGCCGCCGGGTTTTAAGGGCTCCCCCGGAAGGGTAAGTTCATCGCCGGTACAAAGCAGCCCGATTCGGGGGGGTTGAAAAACCCGGATTTCCCCTATACCCATGGAGGACAAGAGACCCAGGTGAACATAGGAAAGCCGTTCCCCCTGCTGAATAAGGAGCTGCCCCCGGCATATATCCCCGCCCCGGAAGGAATAGTTCTCATGCCGGGAGAGGGGCTCGGAGATAAAGACCCGGTTATCCTTTTCCTGCGCCACTTCTTTGCGGACCACACAGTCGCAGCCGCCGGGAATCATAGCCCCGGTCATAATACGAAAGGCTTCTCCGGGAAGCGCCCCCCGGTTCGCCGGCCTTCCCGCGGCGGAGGTTCCCGCAATGGCAAGACTCACCGGATGAGCCTCCGATGCCTGCCGGGTATCTTCGCTGCGCAGAGCAAAGCCGTCCAGGGGGGAACGGTCGAAGGGCGGGTTGTCCATGGGGGCAAAGGCGTCTTCCGCCGCGCAATAGCCGACGGCCTGGAATAAGGGCAGGGAGAGGGTTTCTTTAAGCGGAGTTACCGGGGCCAGCGCCAGATCCAGGGCCTGCTCCAGGGGTATTCTTTCTATCCCGCTAACCATGGGCTCTCCTTATGAGCTTTATGATTGGTTTTGGGA
>JAISRN010000065.1 GCA_031273605.1 Spirochaetales bacterium
AACCAGGAAAACTATGCCGAGGCCTACCGGCTTTATAAAGAGTACATTAATATCTTTCCCAATCTGCGGGATGATCTGAGCGAGGTAAACGCCCGGCTGGAAAGGCGCATGGCCGAGGAAAATCAGGAGGATTCTCCGGCTTCTTCGGATTCCCCAGGCCCTTCGCGTTCCGGGCCCGCCGGTTTAACCAGCCGGGAACTTTTAAACCGGGCCCAAGAGTCGGAACGGCAGGAGGATTATTTTTCCGCCTATTATTACAGCGACCTTGCCTTTAAGCAGGACTCAAATTTTATCGACGCCCGGGACTTTGCCTCGCAAATGCAGGCCGCAATTGAACACAGCGCCCCCCCCCTGGAGGAGAGAGTTCAGGCCCGGATTTTCAGCGATAAAAAACAGGGGGCCGATTTTTTAACCAACGGCAAACCGGTTGATGCCTATTACACTTTCCTGCGGCTCAAAATTTATCTTGACACAAATAACCTGCCGCCGGACCCTGATGTGGAATTATACATTACCCTGGCGGAAGAGGCGGCCAAAGAAGTCAGTTTTTATCCCGAAGATGTACAGTTTTTAGAGTCCTCCCCGGGTTACGACGGCATCTTTTTTTTAAACCGCTCCTCCCAGGAAGATCCTTCCCTGGGGGAATCCGAAAGAGAACTCATCTTTTTTGAAAAGGCCGTTCCCCATTATCCTGCAGGGGAATCCTGGATGATCCGCAACGGAGCGGTAATTCGCTTTGATTCTCAAGGAATCATTTACTCCCTCCGGGCCGATTACGGTAAGATTTTATTTAAAAGCCCCGAAGAAAGCTATCTTATTTTGCGGGGAATAGACGGAGAAACCAGAGAGACCTTTTCGGATGTCCGGTTTTTGGAAGGGCGAAACCGCCCGGAAATTCCCTACCTTATTCCCTTGCGGATAAGCCACAATCAGCTGAATCTGGCTGCGGAAGAAACCCAGGACTACCGCCTTACCAGTTTGGGCTGGCTCTTGGGCGCCCGGAAACTGATAACTGATTTAGGAATATTTTCTTGGTCCTTAAGCCGGCGCATTATAGAAAAACTAATTTTTCCTTTCAGCTTTTTAGTCCTTAGCCTTTTTTCCCTGGCCCTGGGCTGGAGGCTGCGCTGGAGATCCGGGGCTTTGGCGCCGGCTTACTGGCTGATCTTTCCCGTCCTGCCCTTCTTTTTTGTCCGGCTTATGGAATTTTATCGTTCCGCTTTTTTGCTTATCACCCAGTTTGTTCTCTCCTGGCTGGGGTACCTCCCCGCTCTTTTGCTCCTCCTGATAAGCCAGGGAGCGTTGTTGGTTTTGGCCTTTATCATTTTGGCCGGTCAATCCGGCGAGTAGGAGAAAACCGGGCTTGATAGACAAGGGTGTTTTTATTGATTTGGTTAATGATTATGTTAACCGGGGGGCTAAAAATTATGTGGACAAAAAAACTGCCCTGGCCCCCGAACTTGAGGGGCTTAGAATCTTTGATGAGCCTTTGATAGGTTTTGCCGCCGCCGATGATGAAGATTTCATTAAACTGAAATCCGAAAAAGCCGTGGGCAGCCATTTTCTTCTGCCCCGGGACTGGAACAATTCGGCGAAAACAGTTATTTCGATCTTTTGTCCCTTTACCCGGCGGATCAAGGACAGCAATAAGGCCGTTTCGGGGCTGCCCTCTTTCGAATGGCTTCATGGCAGAATTGAAGGGCAGGCCTTTCTGGCCGATCTGCTGCGCCGCTTACAGGCCTTCCTGGAGGGGGAAGGTTATAAAACAGCCGTTCCCTGCCTCGATCCCCGGTTTTCTCAAAAAAGCCCCTATTCCGACAACAGCCGGGAGCAGGGCTTTTACACCAGCAACTGGTCGGAAAGGCACGTGGCCTTTACCGCGGGCCTGGGAACCTTCGGCCTTTCCCGGGGGCTCATTACCCCCAGGGGTATTGCCGGAAGGATCGGCAGCCTTATTACCGAAGCCTTTTTTGAAGCCGATCCCAAGATACCAAAAAAGCTCTACGAAAATTGCCTTTTTTGCGGCCGGTGCGTTTCTAACTGCCCCGTGGAAGCCATCAGCTTGAAGGACGGGAAAAAGCACCCCCCCTGCAGCGACTTTTTAGACGCCGTAAAAGAAAAGTTCAACCCCTGGTACGGATGCGGCAAATGCCAGGTAAATGTTCCCTGCGAAAACGGCATCCCCCCGGCCCTTGCCGCAGGAAAAGCTCAGTCGTAAAACTTCCGGTCCCAGTCCCTCTCCCGATCCCGGCGGTAGGAGTCCCGGGGATCATCGCCGGGGGGGTCGCGGTAGGGATCCCTATAGCCGTCGCTGCGATCTATGGGAAGGAAAACCGCCAGGGCGATATACAAAAGCAACATGGGCACAAATCCGGTAAAAATCGTCAGACCCAGATAAATGAGGCGAACCATGCCCACGGGAAGTTCGCGCCACCGGGCAAAGCCCAGGCAAACGCCAAAGACAGCGCCGCCCCTGGCCCGGTAAAGTCTATTACTCCGAAAAGCTCTCATTTTCCCTTTCTCCTTTTTGCCATACCGCCTATAGTCCACTCCGGCGGTGGACATCAGTTAGTTTCCCGGCTGCCGTCTTTAATTTTTTGCTTTAAGGCTTCCAATTCCGCTTCAATCTTTTCCTCGTTTTCCATCCGGTTAAAATCCCTCTCCCGGGAAGAAAAAGTTTCGCCGGCAATGTCGGCTTCCGCTTCCATGCGTTCAATGCGGCTTTCCATTTCCTCAAAACGCCGCATGGCCTCAGTTCCCGCGGCCTGGTACAGATTCTCCCGGACCCGCTTTTTTTCCTGGGCGTGGATTCCCCGCTGAACCAGAAGCCGGTGCTTCTGGTTTACCTGTTCCAGCTTTTCTCCCAAAAGCTGAATCTGATGCTTGGATTCCTCGATAATAGCCTCCAGGTGCAGCTTTTCCCTATCCAGGGCCAGCTTGTCGTTTTGACAGCGCTGCTTTTCCAGCAGGGCTTCCCGGGCCAGATCATCCTTGCCGGAACTCACCGCCAGTTTAGCCCTTCCTTCCCACCTCTGCAAGAGTTCGTCTATTCTGTCTTTCTCCCGCTGAATGGTTTTTAAGAGGCCCATCTTTTCCGCGCAGTTGGCTTTGAGATCAACCATGGTGTCTTCCATTTCTTGCATCATAAGCCGGATCATTTTTTCCGGATCCTCGGCCTTGTCCAGCATGGAATTGATGTTGGCGTTCACAATGTCTTTAAACCGGGTAAAAATTCCCATCTTATCCTCCTCCCGGCGGGATTAAATCCATCGCCGGTTTGCCTTTAGTAAATACTATGCATAAACCGTGCCAATGGGAAAAAACCGGCCCGGGAGGTTTCCAAAACCCGCGGGAAGGGGGTGGAGAGGAGTTTTTAAGGGAAATTTGGGGGGGATTGGGCCGTTTTTAGGAGATTTTTGGGAACCCCTGGGGGAAAAACCCCCGGAAGGCAAAAAAGGAATTGGGAAATTTCCGCAACCAGCCGCCGGAATTTAGGAAATTTCCCGCCGCCCTTAAATAGCCGGATGCTCCTTCCAGTTTTCCAGCCCGGAGGCGATG
>JAISRN010000074.1 GCA_031273605.1 Spirochaetales bacterium
TTACGAAACCTTTCACGGCCGGGACATCTTCGCCTACGCCGCCGGCCGGCTGGGGGCGGGAATTGCCGGTTTTGAGTCCCTGGGGCCGGCCTATCCGGTGGAGGAGATCAAAACCTTCCCCCTGACGGTTCCGGAAATCAAAAGGGGCTACGCCCGGGGGCACATCACCCTGGCGGATCATCACTTTGGCAGCGTTACCACCAACATTTCCATCCCCGCCTTTGAAAAAACCGGCCTGGTCCACGGGGACAAACCCCTTCTCACCATCACCCATAAGGGGCGGGAGCTTTTCCGGGACCCCGTGCTTTATCACCGGTCCTTTGGGTTTGCCGCGCTGGGGGAACCGATTCTCTACAACGGCTCCACCGGTTACATGCTCATCGGCCTCAACCAGGCCAATTTTACCGAAAAATTCGGCCTCGACGGGGGGCTTGATTATATAGTAATCCTATCGTTATAATAGGATTTAAGGAGATAAGAAAATGGCTGAAAACTTTGGAAAACTCATTCTCGGCAAATGGAACACCAAAACCCTGGTAGGGGTGGCGGTAGGAGCGGCTCTCTTTGGGGTACTCATGGTATACGGCAGCATCCCGATCTTTACCAACACCCAACTAACCTCCGCGATGATCATCCCCGTGGTGGTGGGGGGGCTCTTCGGACCCCTGCCGGCCTTTGTTACCCTCCTCGTTGGGAATATCCTGGCGGACACCCTGGGGGGCTGGGGTTACTGGTTCGACTGGTCCATTGGGAACGGGGTTTTGGGATTCTTCATCGGAACCCTGCCCCTTTACGGCGCCCGGATTGATGAGGGAATCTTTAAACTTCGCCACGGCATCATCTACGCCATCATTGCCATCATAGGAAATGCCGTGGCCTTCGGACTCATCACCCCCCTCTTAACGTCCCTTTTCTACGCGGCGGACCTGGAGATCACCTTTCTCCAGGCCTTTGCTTCCGGCCTTTCCAATACCCTGGTGCTGATCGTGGTAGGGATTCCCATCCTGGTGGTTCTCTCCAAACGCTTTGGCAAGCGGAAGGATTTACGAGAAGAAGATTAAGGTGAAAAAGCCGGTAATACAGTTTACGGAATTCGGCTTTCAGTATAAGGCCCAAAAAAACCCCACCCTGACGGGGATAAACCTAACCATTTACGAAGGGGAAAAGGCGCTGATCCTAGGGGCAAGCGGCAGCGGAAAAACCACCCTGGCAAACTGTATTAACGGGCTTATCCCTTTTTCTTATCCCGGCCGGATTACCGGCTCCTGCCGGGTCCGGGGCCGGGAAACCCGGGAGCTTTCGGTTTTTGAACTGAGCCGGGATGTGGGAACGGTGCTTCAGGATTCCAATGCCCAGTTTGTCGGCCTCTCCGTGGGGGAAGACATGGCCTTCTCCCTGGAAAATGACTGCGTGAACCGGAAAACCATGCATGAACGGGTCAGGCGGAATGCCGGGGCGGTGGATATGGAAGCCTTCCTGGCCGCCCAGCCCTTCCACCTTTCCGGGGGGCAAAAGCAAAAGGCCGCCTTGGGGGGCGTCCTGGGTGAGGAAACCCGGATTTTCATCTTTGACGAACCCCTGGCCTCCCTGGACCCCAAAACCGGAGCGGCGGCCATCGATCTTATCGACCGGATTGTGGCTAACCCCGGAGGAGAGAGGCGGACCGCCATCATCATCGAACACCGCCTGGAAGATGTCCTCTACCGCCCCCTGGACCGAATCATCCTCATGGACAAGGGCCGGGTGGCCGCGGATTTAAGCCCCGCCGAAATGCTGCAAAGCCCCCTTTTGGCGGAGAAGGGCATCCGGCCGCCCCTCTACATAAAGGCCCTGGCAGACTCAGGCTGCGATCTGTCCCAAATCCCCAGCCTGGCGGATATCCGGACTCTGCAGCTTGGCCCGGCGGAGGGGGAAAAGCTCCGCCGCTTTTTTTTGCCCCCGGGGTCAAACTTTGCCGGCGGAAGGGTTCCGGAAGGGGGGGGCGGGGCCTCCTCCCCGGCGGAGAATCCGGCCTTGAGGGTTTCGGGGGTGAGCTTTTCCTACGAGCCTGAAGGGGGAAACTGGGCCCTTCTGGGGGTGGATTTTTCGATAAATCCGGGGGAACGGGTGGCCTTTATCGGAAAAAACGGGGCGGGAAAGTCAACCCTGGCTAAACTGATCTGCGGAATCTGCCGCCCCCAGAGGGGCGTCCTCTACCTGGGGGGGGAAGACTACCGCCGCCTCACCGTTAAGGAGATTGGCGAAAGGGCCGGTTACGTGATGCAGGACCCGGATCAGATGATCGTCAAGGACATTATCAAGGATGAGGTGGAACTGGCCCTGCGGCTCCGGAAAACCGGGGAAACCCTAAGGGAGGAGCGGAGTCGAAAGGCCCTGGAAGCCTGCGAACTTTACCGCCTCCGGAACTGGCCTATAAGCGCCGTTAGTTACGGTCAAAAAAAACGGGTTACCGTGGCCTCGGTTCTGGCCCTGGAACCGGAGATCCTTATTCTGGACGAGCCGACCGCGGGGCAGGATTTTAGGCATTATGCTGAAATTATGGCTTTTATTAACCGCCTCCACAACCGGCAGACCAAGACCATCATTTTTATTACCCACGATATGCACCTGGCCATTGAGAACACGGACCGGGCCCTGGTTTTTGCCGG
>JAISRN010000081.1 GCA_031273605.1 Spirochaetales bacterium
TGTTTTCCGCGTCCCACAGCCACATTTCGATAGCATCCTGGGCCATGTAAATGGCATCGGCGAGGCTTGCGCCAAAGGTATGCAGCCCCGGTAAATCCGGAACGCTCACCAGTATGGAATCATTTTCCGGTGTAAAAATTGCGGGATAAACGTATTTCATGGGCCTTCTCATCTTAGTGTATACGTATTATCACGTAATGTCAAGCGGTGTTTAACGCAATGGGAGCGTAGGGTATCCCTATTTCTATCTCAAATCCTACGAATTACCAGGATATAACAACCGAAAAACAGAGGAGGAGGAGAAACCGCTAAAGGAGGGTGGAAGGTGGAGGCAGTCGTATCCCTCACGGAGCCCACGGAGTTCACGGGGGGGAACAAAAACTCCGAGGACCACTAACCACTTTTTTCCGTCCGTGTTCCTGTCTGTGGTTCCTGTCTGTGTCGTCCGTGGTTTTCTTGATCGTGCTCATTCCTAAATTGAGAAGGGCGCCGACAGGTTCCAGACTAACGTAACGGCTTGACATTTTCTGGTTTTGGCGGTAACTTCAACAGGACTGACCCGAAATTACCCCGGACAGCCAGCTTTTTGCCGGGTCAAAAGTTTATTGTATTGTAAAGTTTAGTGGGCGTTTAGCTCAGTTGGGAGAGCGCCTGCCTTACAAGCAGGATGTCAGGAGTTCAAGTCTCTTAACGCCCAAAATTATCCTGGGGGAAAGGCCCTTTTCCGGAATTCCTTTAAAAAATCCCCCTTTTTGGCATCTTTTTTTAAAAAAGTTTCTTTTTATGCTTTTATGGTCTATACTTAATCTATAGGGAAATAAAATGCGAATCGGAGGTTTTCTAATTATGAAAAAACTATGCCTATTGTTAATACCCCTTGTGATGTTTTTTTCCTGCGCTTCCAAGGGGGATACCCAGACACCGCCGGAACCTGCGCCGGCTCCCCCAACCGCGGCGCCCCCCGCCACTCCGGCGCCTCCTCCTCCGCCTCCCCCCGCTCCCCCGGCTGCTCAAGCGACTCCCCCGGCTGCGCCGACGATTGATGTGTCCGGGGATAGGAACGCCGCCGCAAGCGCCCGGGAAAATGCCCTTTCCATCCGCGCCGATGTGGCGGCCAAACCGGAATACGATCAGGCTCAGGGCTTATTTCAGGAGGCGGAAGGGCTTGTGGCTTCCGGTTCCACCGATGAATCGGGAATTAAGGCCAAATATCAGGAGGCCCGGCGGCTTTTTGATCACTCCTACGACTTAGCGGCGGTTAAACGCCAGGAGGCCCTTAATCAACTTAACAAGGCCAGGGAAGATATCCGCTCCGTGGAAGATGAAGCCGACGCTTTGGAAGATCTTGAGGCAGAGGGGGAAGACCAATGAAAAAAACCCTAGGGATAACCCTTGTTTTGTTCCTGATTGGCGCCGGATTATCCGCCCAGTCCCTTCAAAATAACGAGTACTACCGGCAGTCCCTGGAATATGCCCGGCTTTCGGAAGAAGCTCTCAACAATGGGGAGTACGAATTGTCCACCGAGTATGCCATTAAATCTCAGGAAGCGGCCGCCTATTCCCGGCAGTACATTGCGGAGATGGAATTGGCCTATCAAGCCCGGAATTCCCTGTTTACCGCCCGGGCTAAGATTCAAATGGCGGACCGGATTAACTTAAAGGTTCGGGAGCCGGAACTCTACACCCAGGCGGCGGATCTTCTCACCCTGGCCAATGAAGAGTACTCCGCCCGGGCTTTTCAGGCGGCCATCGATCACTGCCGGGAGGTTGCCAGCCTCATCGACAACGCTCCTGCCCCGGCGGCTCCTGCCCCGGCGCCGACTCCGACTCCGGACGCTGAGGTTCTTCCGGCCAACTACCGGGTAGTTTTGAATCCCGCCAGCCGGGATTCTCTTTGGAAGATTGCCGGCTACAGCTTTATTTACGGGGACCCTACCAAGTGGACGCTGATCTACGAGGCCAACAGGGCTAACCTGCGAAACCCCGGCAACCCCGACTTGATTTTTCCCGGTCAGGTTTTGATTATTCCCCCCCTTGCCGGGGAAACCCGGAGCGGGACCCGGTAGTTTTCACCTTCTGGTCATAAAAAAAGGGGCCGCTCTTAAAAGCGGTCCCTTTTACTTTTGGGGATGGAGATGGGGGGAATTGAACCCCCGTCCTATGAGGCATGGCCAAAACCTCTACAAGCTTAGTTCTTCCTTATTTTCTCGCAGCCCCCGGGGTGGAAAAACAAACCCTAAAGGCCGCCAGGCTAAACCGGCGGTTAACCGGCAAGTCTCTCCCCGCTCCTTAGCCGGGACGGGGAAACAAGTCCTGATTTGTTACAAGCCTTCCGGACTTCAGAACCGCATTCCGGAGACCCGCACGGCCTAAATTAAGCCGCTAAAGCAAATTCTGCTTCGAACTCTTCGTCTTTGGCAGTTAATTGTTTGCCCCCGTTTTAAGAGTGCGGGCAACTCTGCATGCCGCCCTGACCAGTACGATCCCACAGTCGAAACCGTTACATCCCCAGGCGCTTAAAATATAACCCCGGTTTATTAAAAAGTCAAGGGGAAATATGGGGAAAAAATTTCCGGAATGTCGCCGTTATTGCCAATTGAGGACCTCAGGCGGCCCGGACGGTCAGCGGGAGTCCCTAAGCTCCCGTTCCATCCGGCGCTGGTCATCCTTCTGCTTTAACGCGTCCCGCTTATCTCCCTGGGTTTTCCCCAGGCAAAGTCCCAGGTCCAGTTTAACCAAACCGTTTTTTAAGTAAAAGCGCAGGGGGATAAGGGTGATGCCCTTTTCATCCACCTTCCGCCTGAGCCTGCGGATCTCCCCCCTATGGGCCAGGAGACGGCGCCGCCGGTTAGGGTCAAGGTTAAACAGGGTGGAAAAGGCGTAGGGATTAATGTGCAGCCCCACCAGAAAAAGCTCGTCCTTCTCAATCCGCCCGTAGGCATCGGAAAAAGAAAACTGAGCCCCCCGCATGGATTTTACTTCGGCCCCCTTAAGTTCGATTCCCACCTCCAGGTGATCCAGGATGGTATAGAGATGCCGGGCTTTGCGGTTTTCCGCGAGGCTGCGATTTTGTCCGGTTTTGTCCGGGGGACTCTTTTTGGCCATTTTCTCCTTCCTGCCGGCCTTGGGGAACGGGTATTCAGCCTAACACCGGCCCTCCGGGCTTGTCAACCCAAGGCCGAAGCCGAAGGAAGATCACCGCGAAAAATGCTGAAGAGGAACCACGGACGGAAAAAAGTGGTTAGGGATTAGTGGCAAGAGGAATAGGCCGGGAGCGGACCCCCCACGTTATCTAAGAAATTCTCTCACGGAGGCACGGAGGACACGGAGTTTTTGTTCCCCCCCGTGAACTCTGTGTGCTCTGTGAGGGATAAAAGGCGACTGTCTCCACGGACACGGACGGAAAAAGTGGTTAGTGGTTAGTGGCAAGAGGAATAGGCGGAAGGACGCAAAAATGGGTGGCCCTATTCCCCTTTCGCGAATTTTCGCGAATTTCGCGGTTCCTCTCTTTTTCTCATAAGAAAAAATTCTATGGGTTTCTCCTGCCCTTATCTGTGTCGGGCCTTGCTAAGGGCCGGGAAAAATGATAGGCTACCCTAGGTTTTGGGGCCATCCCGGAAGAGAGGTTTTGGGAAAAGCCCCCCTTAAAACCGGTTTTTAGGATAAATCATCTTGTTTACTAAAAGGCGTCCCCCTAGGTTTTACCGTCCTCCCCGGAAAAAGCGGCTCCTCCGGATTCTTGGTTTTTTCCTTTGCCTGTGGCTGGGTTTCCTAGGGGTAACCGCCTTTCTGCTTCAACCCTACCGTCTTAATTCGCCGACCATGGAACCGGAGGAGCCCGAGGGTTCCCGTTTTTTGGCCTCCCCCCTGGTTTTCGGCCTTTTGGGCCGATTCCGGGCGCCCCGCCGGGGCGATCTGGTGTTGATAGCCCCTCCCTACCTTGAGAAAAAATCTTGGTATTATACTATAGTAGACAATTTTGTATCATTTTTTACACTTCAGAGAATTTTTCTCAAGGTAGGGAGTCCGGGGGACGGGCCGAACCTCTGGCGATTAACCCGGATTGCGGCTATTCCGGGGGATCGAATCAGGGCGGAAAATTACCGGCTCTTTATTCAGCCCCCGGGGGAGGGAAATTTCCGGGGAGAAGGGGCCTTCTACCCCGGGGTGAGCCTTCAGTTTCCCAGTCTTCCCTCAAACTGGGACCCCTCCCTCTACCTGACCGGGAAGGCCCCGGAGTTTTTTGATTCGCCGGGGTTAGACAATCCCAACCGGGGGCCGGGTTACCTGGCCGAAACCCTGCTGGGGGAGGGACAGTACCTGGTCCTTTCGGATAATCGGGGCCTGGGGGAGGACTCCTTCGATTTTGGGCCTGTGGATAAGTCCCGGCTCCGGGGGATGGTTTTTTTCCGCTACTGGCCCCGGCCGGCCCTCTACTTCTAATGGACGGCCCGGCGGGTCTTTCCCTTTATCTTCACATTCCCTTTTGCCGTTCCAAATGCGGCTACTGTGGTTTCTATTCCTGCCCCCAGGAAGATTTCCGGATTCACAAGGCCTATCTTGACCAGTTATTGCGGGAAGCCCGGATTATGCTGGAGGCTCTCCGCCCTGCCGCCATCCCCAGCCTGTATATCGGGGGAGGAACCCCCACGGTGATTGCCCCCGGTCTGTGGGATGAATTTTTAGAAGCCCTCTTTTCCCTTCTTCCCGGCGGCCCGGCCGTTCCGGAGGCTACCATGGAGGCTAACCCCGAAAGCCTCACCCCGGAGCATCTTGAAGTTCTGGCCCGCCGGGGGATTAACCGGCTCTCCCTGGGGGTGCAGAGTTTTTCCGGCCGGGTACTCAAACTCCTGGGCCGCCGGGCGGGGGAAAAGGAAATCAGGTCCGCCCTGGATTTGATCCGGGAAAACTGGTCCGGCCGGCTCAGTCTTGACCTGATCACCGAAGCGCCGGGCCAGGGTTTACGGGAAGCCCTTTTTGACCTGGAGCAGGGGACCGCCCTGAGGCCGGATCACCTTTCCCTCTATCTTTTTACCCTGGAGGAGGGGAGCGCCTTTTTTGCCCGGCCTCCAAAAAAAAAAGTGCGGGAGGATCTTTTTTTCCGGGGCTTGGATTTTTTGGCCGGCCGGGGTTTTGTCCGTTACGAGGTTTCTAATTTTTACCGGGAAGGGGCGGGGGAAAAGGCCATTTGCCGGCATAACCTGGGGTACTGGCGGATGGAACCCTACCTGGGTTTGGGGGCGGGGGCGGCCTCCACCCTGCCGGGAAGGTTCCCCGGGGGAAGCCCCCGGAGGCGCGCCAACCCCGGAGACTGGGAAGCTTACCTGGAGGTTCAGAATTTTTTTGATTTTGCCGGGGAGGAGGGCTTAAGTCCGGGGGATTTTCTTACCGAATACCTCCTCATGGGTTTCCGCCTCCTGGGGGGGATTGAGAAGGGGCGGTTTGTCCGGATCTTTGGCCGGACCCTGGAAGACTGCCTGCCCGACTGGTGCGCCCGTCACGGGAAGGCGGGAGACCTGGAAGCCCCCGGGCCGGTCTATCGTCTTACGGAAAGGGGACTTAGGTTTATGAACCCCCTGCTTAGGGAGGCCCGGCTGGAATTGGACAGGCTGGAGGGGTGGTTTTCCCCGGGCCCCGGGTCCCCCGAAATTCACTGGCCCTAGTAGCCCCTTTCTTTGTCAACCAGGTTAAGCAGGGGTTCGCCTCGGAGATAGCGGTCCAGGTTTTTCAGGGCCAGGGTTAAGGCCAGCTCATCGTACTCCCGGTGAAGCCCCGCATAGTGGCCGGTGAGGATCACCTGTTTCATTTCCCACAGGGGGGAGTCTTCCCGGAGGGGTTCGGTTTCCGCCACATCCAAAAGCGCCCCCCCAAGGCGCCCCTGGGCAAGGGCCTCGACAAGGGCCTCCTCATCGGTGGTGCCCCCCCGGCCCAGGGAAACGTAAACCCCCCCGGGCTTAAACTGCCGAAAGAGGTTCCGGTTAAAGTAATGCCGGGTTTCGGGGGTAAGGGGAAGGATATTGACCACGTAGTCTGCCTGGGGAAGGAACTCTCCGATTGGCAGGCCCCCCCGGAGACGGATCCCCTCTTTTTCCCAGGCCGCCCTCTCCTCCGGGGAAACCTCCCGGCGGCGGAAGCCGATAACCTCCATGCCAAAGCCCCGGGCCGCCCGGGCGGCGGTCATGCCGATCTTGCCGCAGCCGACAATGAGGAGGGTTTTTCCCGCCAAATCCGACAGCCCTTCGGGGCCGATCTGAACCCAGCGCTTTTCCTTTTGCGCCTCAAAGGCCTCGGGCAGCCGGCGGGTGTGGGAGAGAATCAGGCCGAAGAGGTGTTCCGTCATCTGCCGGCCGTGGATCCCCGACACCGAGGTAAGGAGAAAGGGGAGTTTTTTTAGTTCCGGGTAGTCCTGAATCCGGTCCGCCCCGGCGGACCAAAGCTGAACCCACTTAAGCCGGGGAAGCCGGCCCAGGAGGGAAAAGGGGGCGTCTCCGAAGATGACCTCTATCCGGTCCAGGTACTTTTCAAACTCCTCCTTGTCGGGGGTCAGAATCACCTCCCAGGGGGGATTGAATTCCTGAATTCTCCCCAGGGCGGAGGAGGGGAGCCGTCCGGCGGGCAGGGCGATGGCTAACAGGGGCCTTTCCTCTTTCATGGTTTTTTATATCACAAACCGGGGGTCCGGGGAC
>JAISRN010000158.1 GCA_031273605.1 Spirochaetales bacterium
TATCGCCAATGAATTTTTCAATGTTTTTTATTGTTGGGGCATCCAGCGGGCTATCGTTAAATTTCCGCACCGAGCGCCGGGTAAATATTGTGTCATACAGTGTCATTTGAACTACTCCCCTTTCAATTCACAGCATTCTTCATTTTATTCTTCGTTTTACACTTTGCCAAGCCTTTTTATCCACCGATGCCTCAGCCTTGACTTTTTTCAGGGCCGGTTTTAAAATCAAGGCATATTTTATAAAAGGAGTTCTTAGAATGAAAAAAGTATTAATCTTGCTTGTGATGATCCTGGCGGTCTCTTCGGTTTTCGGCGCGGACATTCAACTGGGGCAGTTCCCCCTGGGCAGTTGGCTGGATTCCAATTACAATGCGGTTTGGGAATTCACCACCAACAACATCCGGATCCTCGCCCCGGGCGGCGCGGTGCTTTACGATTTTTCCACCAAAACCCTGGAAAACTTCCGGGTTTTTCTAGACGGAACCCAGCCGGGGATCTCCTTTTCCTGCGTGGAATCCGGCCGGAGCTACCGTTTTTTAAAGCCCCTGACCAACACCGATGTTACCCTGCAGATTGATCGTACCGCCAGGGATCGTTACACCGTCAGCTTAAAAAGACAGTAGCCAAAAAACGAAGGACCCCAAAAACGGTTTGGGGTGAACCCGCCCACCGGGAATCCTCCGGAGGGCGGGCCTTCGGAAAGGAGTCTCTTTAAGAAAAATGGGCGATGATTCTCCGGGCCGCCGCTTTTCCATCGGCAATGGCGTGAACCACCAGGCCGGCCCCCTTTCGGGAATCCCCGGCGGCCCAAACCTTCTCCTGGCTGGTATGAAAGCTGCCCTCGGTTCGGATGTTTCCCGTTCCATCCAGTTCGATTCCCAGGTCCTTAACCAGGCCGTCCTGGACCACATGGACAAAGCCCATGGCTAAAATCACCAGGTCCGCCCCAATTTCAAAATCCGACCCGGGAATTTCCTTCATGGTCCAGGCCCCGGCGGCGCTGCGGCTCCACTCCACCCGGCAGGCCCGGACCGCCTCAACCTGGTCTGCCCGGCCGATGAAGGCCTTTACTTGAATCGACCACAGCCGTTCCCCCCCCTCCAGGTGGGAGGATGAGGTTTTGATCACCCGGGGCCACAGGGGCCAGGGCTGATCCGGGGAGCGGTGTTCCGGCGGCCGGGGCATCACTTCAATCTGGGTTACCCTGAGGGCCCCCTGCCGGTTGGCGGTTCCTACACAGTCCACCCCCGTATCGCCGCCGCCGATGACCGCCACCCGCTTGCCGAAGGCGGTAAGGATACCCTCCTGGGGGTTTTCCCCGGCGAGCACCCGGTTTTGGGTGGTCAGGTAATCCAGGGCCTGAACAATCCCCGAAAGCTCCCGGCCGGGAATATCAATATCCCGGGGTTCCCTGGCCCCGATGGTCAGCACCGCCAGGTCGCAGCCTTCGATCAATTCCCCGGCGCTCATAACCCGGCCGGGGATGCCGGAGGCGGCAAACCCAAAGCGGCCCTGCCCCAGGCGGACCCCGGTTTTAAACTCCACCCCTTCCTCTTCCATAATGGCTATCCGCCGGTCAATAAAACTCTTATCCAGCTTGAAGTCGGGAATACCGTAGCGCAGGTATCCCCCGGCCTTGCGGTCCGCCTCAATAACGGTAACCTGAAAACCCGCCCGGTTCAGGCAGTAGGCCGCGGCCAGCCCCGCCGGACCGGCCCCCACCAGGCTTATTCTTTTGTTAATCCGCGCCGCCGGGGGCCGGGGTTGAACCAGTCCCAGCTCAAAAGCCTTTTCAATTACCGCCAATTCATTCTGCCTGATGGTAACCGGCTCGTCGTTGCAGCCTAAAACGCAGGAGGCCTCGCAGAGGGCGGGACAGACCCGGCCGGTAAACTCCGGAAAAGGATTGGCGTCTTCCAAAACCTGCCAGGCCCGGACCCAGTCGCCCCGGTAGAGCAGTTCCTGCCACTCGGGCATGATGTTTCCCACAGGGCAGGCCCAGTGGCAAAAGGGAACGCCGCATTCCATACACCGGGAGGCCTGGAGCCTTCGCTGATCATCGGTAAGGCGCATCTCCACTTCGGAGTAATCGTTGATCCGTTCCTCCACGGGACGATACCCTGAAACCATTCTTTTTAATTTTAGGAAACCCCGGGGATCACCCATTTTGTTTGTTCCTTATGCTTTGTCATTTTACCCGGCTAACTCCGCTGGGCCAGGGCTTCCTGCTCCCTGATGGCAAAAAGCCTTTGATTGAGCTCTTCCAGTTTGATTTTTTCCAGGGCCCACTTGTATTCCACCGGCAGAACCTTGATAAAACGATTCTTTAAATTGTCAAAGTTTTGCAGAATCTCCCGGCCATAGGAGGACCCGGTCCAATAAACGTGGCTGTTAATGCAATCCCGGACAAAGTTTTCGTCTTCCTCGTCCAGGGGCAAAAGTTCCACCATTCCGGGATTAACAAAGTACTGAAACCTCTCCTCCCGGTCCAGAACGTAGGCGATGCCCCCCGACATTCCCGCGGCAAAATTGCGTCCCACATCCCCCAAAACCACCAGCCGGCCGCCGGTCATGTACTCCGCTCCGTGATCCCCCACCCCTTCCACCACCGCCAGGGCCCCGGAGTTTCGCACGCAGAACCGTTCCCCCGAAACCCCCGCGGCAAACAACTCCCCCGAAGTGGCGCCGTAGAGAACGGTGTTCCCCACGATGATGTTTTTTTCGGTTTGATAAGCCGACCCTTCCGGCGGCGCAATGATGATCCGCCCCCCGGAGAGCCCCTTGCCCAGGTAGTCGTTGGCGTCCCCGGCCAGGCGAAAGGTAATGCCCCGGGCCAAAAAAGCGCCGAAGCTCTGCCCGGCGGACCCGGTAAAATCCACGGTAATAAAATTCTCCGGCAGGCCCCGGCTTCCCAGCCGCCGGGAAACCTCGTAGGACAGCCCGGCCCCCACCGCCCGGTGGGTATTTTTAATTTCCAGCCTTAGGGAGGCGGGAATCTTTTTATCCAGGGCGCTTAGGCCCTGCTCAATGAGCTGCCGGTCCAGGCTGCCCGCCGCTTGGGGGGAAGGGCGCCCCTCCCCGGGTTCAAAGCCCTGTACGCAGCGCCGGGCGTCCCCTCCGGGTAAGCAGCCGGGGGAGGAAGGAACATAGAGCAGGGGCCCCAGATCCAGCTTGCCCGCCTTGGCCTTGGAACTAACCCCGGGAACCAGATACTCCGTCCGTCCCACCAGATCGTCAAAGCGGCGGACCCCCAGGCCGGCCATGATCTCCCGGGTCTGCCGGGCCAGAAAGCGGAAAAAATGGATCAGGTACTCGCTCCTGCCGGAAAAGCGCGCCCTGAGTTCCGGGTCCTGGGTGGCTACCCCCATGGGGCAGGTATTGGCGTGGCACTTCCGCATCATCACGCAGCCCAGGACCACCAGAACCGCGGTTCCAAAGCCAAATTCCTCCGCCCCCAGGCAGCCGGCAATCACCAGGTCCCGGCCGGTTTTGAGTTGGCCGTCGGTCATCAGCCTAACCCGGCCCCTTAAACCGTTGTTAAGGAGAACCTGCTGGGTTTCCGCCAGGCCCAGTTCCCAGGGCAGCCCGGCATGGCGGATACTGGATTGGGGGCTGGCCCCGGTGCCCCCGTCGTACCCGGAAATTAGGATGCTGTCCGCGTGGGCCTTGGCCACCCCCGCGGCAATGGTGCCCACCCCGCTTTCCGAAACCAGCTTAACCCCTATCCTGGCCAGGGGGTTGGCGTTCTTTAAATCAAAGATGAGTTCCGCCAGGTCTTCTATGGAATAGATGTCGTGGTGGGGGGGAGGGCTAATCAGGGTAACCCCCGAGGTGGAATGCCGGGTCCGGGCAATCAGGGCGTCCACCTTGTGTCCCGGAAGCTGCCCCCCCTCCCCCGGTTTGGCCCCCTGGGCAATCTTAATCTGAATCTCCCGGGCGGAAGCCAGGTACTCACTGGTAACCCCGAACCGGGCGGAGGCCACCTGCTTAATGGCTGAGTTCAGGCAGACCCCCTCCTGGGACGCGTAACGCTGGGCGTTTTCCCCCCCTTCCCCGGAGTTGGAACGGAGGCCCAGGCTGTTCATCGCCTGGGCAATGGTCTCGTGGGCCTCCTTGGAGATGGAGCCAAAGGACATGGCCCCGGAGGTAAAGCGTTTCAGAATGGCTTCCTCGCTTTCCACCTCTGCCAGGGGAATGGCCTGGGCGGGGGCAAAATCCAGGAGCCCCCGGATCACGTGGGGATTCCGGTTAAGGGCGTCCGCCGCGGCGGTAAACTCCTTAAATTTTTCGTAGTCCCCCGTCCGAGCGGCCCACTGGAGCTTGTAAATGGTTTCCGGGTTCCACGCGTGAACCTCCCCTTCCCTTCGCCAGCGGTACTGCCCCTCTTCGGGGAGAAGCCGGGAAAGAGAAGGGGAGTCCCCGGATTTTTTCCCCGGAGGGGCCGCCTGGTTTGCCCTCCGGGCCTGGCGGAAAACGGTTTCCGCCTCGGCCTGGAGCTCCGCAAAGCCTATCCCCCCCAGGGGGCTTGAGGTATTGCGGAAACACTTGGCCACCACCTCCGGGCCTAAACCCAGGGCTGTAAAAAGCTGGGCGCCCCGGTAGGATCGGAGGGTGCTGGTTCCCATTTTGGACATGATTTTGAGCATGGCCTTATGCAGACCCTTGAGGTAACGCTCTACCGGATGGTAGTCCCCCGCGGACCGCCGGGAAGGGGCCTCTCCCAGTTCCCCCAGGAGGGCGGCGCTTAGGGAGGAAAACCCCCCGGAAACCTCCTCTCCCCGGGGCTCCGGGGCGGGGGCGGGAATTTGGGGGCGCTCCCGGTGGAGCCGCCGGATCACCCCCAGGGCCCCGTAGGGCTGGATCAGATCCGCCCCGTAACCAAAGAGCAGGGCAAAGTGCATCACCTCCCTGGGCTCGCAGGATTCCACAATGAGGGAGGTCCTGGTCCGCAGCCCCCGTTCAATCAGTCCGTGGTGAACCGCCCCCAGGGCCAGGAGGGAGGGGATAAGGCAGCGGCCCGACAGGGGGTCCAAAGCGGCCCGGTCGGAGAGGATCAGGAAACCGGCGCCCTGGGCAACCCCCTGAACCGCCTCCTCCACCAGCCGGTCCAGAGCCGCCTCCAAAGGGGAAACCCGGCCCGGCAAATCCCGCCGGTTGTCCACCAGGGGTACGTAAAAAGTGGCGTCCAGAACCTGAAAGGTAAACCGGGGATTGAGTTTTTTTAACCGTTCCAGTTCGCCGGAGGAGAGGATGGGGTTAAAAACCTTAATCCGGCGGCAGTGGGCCTCCCCCTCTTCCAAAAGATTCTCCTGGGGCCCCACAAAACTCGTCAGGGTCATCACCAGGTCCTCCCGGATGGAATCAATGGGGGGGTTGGTTACCTGGGCAAAGAGCTGCTTAAAATAGGCAAAGACCCGCTGGGGACGGTCCGAAAACACCGCCAGGGGAGTGTCGGTTCCCATGGAGCCCGAGGGTTCCTCCGTGGATTCGGAGCTGGGCAGAAGAAGTTTGTCCAGATCTTCCCGGCTGTAACCCGCGGCCATTTCCATAAAATCCAAAACTCCGGGAACCTGCAATTCCGGAATGTCCCGGTCAAACTCTTCTTTTTCGGTTCCCCGGCTAAGGGTTAATAAATTTTTATTAACCCAGCCCTGATAATCCTGCCGGGAGCAGACCTCCCGCTTAACCTCTTCGTCGGGGATAATCCGCCCCTCTTCCAGGTCCAAAAGGAGAATCTTTCCCGGCAAAAGCCGCCCCTTAAACTCCACCTCCTCCGGCCTAAGATCCTGAACCCCCGTTTCCGAGGCCATGATCAGAAGGCCCTCCCTGGTTACCCCGTACCGGGCGGGCCTTAAGCCGTTGCGGTCCAGGATTCCCCCCACGTAGCGGCCGTCAAAAAAGATCATCGCCGCCGGGCCGTCCCAGGGTTCCATGAGGCACGCGTGGTACTCGTAAAAGGACTGAAGCTCCGGGGGAATAGGGTTGCGGTCGTTCCAGGATTCCGGTATGAGCATCATAAGGGCATGGGGAAGACTCCGTCCGGCGGCGGTAAGGAGTTCCAGAACATTGTCAAAGTTAGCGGAATCGCTGGCCCCGCTTTGCAAAACCGGCAGAAAATCATCAAAGGCGCCGCCAAACCGGGGGTGGGCTAAAAGGGCCTCCCGGGCCCTTATCCAGGAGCGGTTGCCGGTGATGGAATTAATCTCCCCATTATGGGCGGCCAGCCGGAAAGGCTGGGCCAGGGCCCAGGAAGGAAAGGTATTGGTGGAAAACCGGGAGTGTACCAGGGCCACCGCGGAGGCCAGGGATTCCTCCTTCAACTCCGGGTAGTACTCCGCCAAACCCTGGGGCATGAACATCCCCTTATAAACCATGGTTTTTGAGGAAAGGGAAGGAAAGTAGGCTTCCTTTAACCGGGGGATCCCCTGGTCCCGGGCGGCCTCCGAAAGGCGCCGTTCAAACCGTTTTCTAAAGAGAAACAGCTTGAGTTCCAGGTTTTCCCGGTTTTCCGGGGAGGTCAAAAAGACCTGCTTAATCACCGGCTCCGTTTCCGCCGCCAAAGGACCGATCACCGCCGGGTTAACCGGCACATCCCTTAAGCCCAAAAGCTTAAGCCCAAAAGCCCCGGCGGTTTCTTTCAGCAGGGCAAGGATAAGCTCGTGTTCGGGGAAGGGCCCCCCGGACCGGGGGCCGGGCAGAAAAAGGAGGCCCGTTCCGTAAAGCCCCGCCGGGGGAAGCCGGGGAATCAGGGCGCTGTAATACCGGTGGGGAATTTGCAGGGTGATCCCCGAACCGTCGCCGGTTAAGTTATCGGCGCTCTCGGCGCCCCGGTGGGTAAGGCGCTCCAGTATTTCCAAACCCCGGGCAACGATGCTGTGAGAAGGGCGGGCTTTGATATCCGCCACAAACCCAATGCCGCAGCTATCATGCTCCCAGGCCCGCCGGTGCAGCCCCTGCTCCGATTCTTCCTGTTCCCGCCCAGGCTGGTGACAACCTCCGTCTTTTTGCCCCATTCTTTGGCTCCTTCCTTTTATATGAAAAAACCGGCAGTTCCAAAATAAACTTTGGAACTGCCCTTTTTTTTTACATAGTCTACACCTTTTATTAAATTATGTCCCTTTTTTTAAATGGGTTTTTCTTTTTTCTGCCCCTTCTTCCCGGACAAAGGGAAGCCTTCAGGGGAGTTTTCAAGATCAGCCGATGGCCTCCGATCCGGTTTGGCCGGTTCTGATCCGGATACATTCCTCGATGGGCAGAACAAAAATCTTTCCGTCTCCGATCTCTCCGATCTCTCCGGTCCTGGCCCCCTTAATGATGGCCTCGATGGTAGGTTTCACAAAATTGTCATTTACCGCAATTTCGATCCTCACTTTCTTAAGCAGGTTCACCTCGATTTCCACGCCGCGGTACTGTTCGGTGTAACCCTTCTGCTGTCCGCATCCCATGGAATTGGTAATGGAGATTTTAAAAACCTCGGCTTTGTAAAGCTCCCGCTTAACATCGTTGAGCTTATGCGGCTGAATATAGGCGATGATCAGTTTCATTTTTTATTCCTCCGGTTAAATGTCGCTGAAGATCTGAAAACCCGAATAGGCTTCGGATTTGTGTTCGGTAATGTCCAAACCCATAAGCTCATCCTTGCGACTAACCCTCAATCCTACGGTAACTTTGATTAAGACGAACAGCAGCAGGCTTGTCAGGGCCGCCCAGGCGCCCACCGTAAGGACCCCCACAAGCTGAACCCCCAACTGGGCAAAGCCGCCTCCGTGGAGCAGCCCCACCGCCGTCCCTTCCACGTTGCCCCAGATTCCCACCGCCAGGGTGCCGAAAATGCCGCAGGTGAGGTGAACCGAGCTGGCCCCCACGGGGTCGTCAATCTTGAGCACCTTGTCAATGAATTCCACCGAAAAGACCACCAGGACGCCTCCGATAAGGCCGATGACCACCGCGGCCGCCGGAGAAACCACCCCGCAGGGGGCGGTAATGGCCACCAGCCCCGCCAGCGCGCCGTTTAAGGACATGGAGGCATCGGGCTTTTTAAACCAGATCCAGGAAGTAAAGAGGGCGCCGATGGTGCCCGCCGAAGCCGCCAGGGTGGTGGTTACGCAGACCCGGGCAATGTCCGGGCTGGAGCCGGACAGGGTAGAGGCGCCGTTAAAACCGTACCACCCAAACCACAGCAGGAAGACCCCCAGACAGGCCAGGGTAATGCTGTGGCCGGGGAAGGCCTTGATGGTGAGCTCACCGTTGGGCCCCCGGCCGTACTTTCCATCCCGGGGTCCTAAGACGGCGGCGCCTATGAGGGCCGCCCAGCCGCCCACCGAGTGGACCACCGTGGAGCCGGCAAAGTCATGGAACACGGTGCCGAAGGTGTTTCCGATCCACCCCTCCGCATCGGCAAGCCAGCCGCCCCCCCATATCCAGTGCCCGGAAATGGGATAGATGACGGCGGAAATAAAACAGGTATAAATGAGATAGGATTTAAACTTGGTTCTTTCCGCCATAGCCCCGGAAACAATCGTGGCGGCGGTGGCGGCAAAAACCACCTGGAAAAACCAGTCCCGGTAATACTCCGGAATTGCCATGGCGTCATCCCCCCGGCTTCCGAAAAATTCCGAAAGGCCTAAGAACTTGCCGGGAATGGGCTCCCCCGCCGCATCCAAGCCGACGTTGCCGTACATAAAGGCCCAGCCGATGGCCCAGTACACAACCGCCCCCAGGCAAAAGTCCATCAAATTTTTCATAATAATGTTGGTGGCGTTTTTGGCCCGGGTTAGGCCGGTTTCTACCAAAGCAAAGCCGGCCTGCATGATAAAAACCAGGCTGGCTCCCAGAAAAAGCCAGACCATGTCCAGGGCGTTTTCCAGAGTCCACTCCCCCGACTGGGCAAAGAGAGAAACGCTCAAAATCAACATGAGCACGGCCGTAACGATCAGTTTTTTTCGCACTTTTTGTCCTCCTCCATCAGCCGCAAAAGGAAGGGCCTTAAACTCCTTTTCTGCCCTAGTTTATCCCGCCGCGGCATGTTGAAAAAAATTTACCGGAAAATTTCCGGCTTATCCCTGTTAAGCAGGATTCATGCCAAAAGGTAAATCCCCAAGGTTTCGGGGGCGAAAAAGGTAAAATAAGGAAGGCCCGGAGGAAAAATCTTTCCCGGAGGGGGGAAAAGCCTCCTTCCGGGCCCCTTTCCTTCCGGAACGGAGGGATTCCGGGGCGAAATTCCCCCGGAGATTTCCCCTCCGGGGACCCCGGAAGGCCCCTTAATCCTACAAAAACGTAGGATTAGTCCTTTCATCCTACAAAAATGTAGGATTATTTTGGGCAAGCCGACCAGGGTCCAGGGCCGGACCGGGGGAAAGAGAAACCACGGACGAGACAGACAGGAGTACGGAATGAAGAATAGAGACCACGAAGTCGAAGAAGTCGAAGAAGGGAAGAGGAAGAAGAAAGAGTTCCCCTTTCGCGTTTTTTCGCGGCTTTCGCGGTTCCTTTTCTTCATTCAGTCTGGTCCGTGGTTATCCTCAATTGAGAAGGACCGGGCAGGGGAAGGAGGAACCGGCAGGGGACTGCCGGTTCGTTGGAGGTTTTCCGGAGGGGGTTTGTTAGAAGGGGTGTTTCTTTTCCTGGGAGCCCAGCATCACATCGTAGTAATCCACCCGGCGATCCCGGAAGAGCACGTTGTGGTTGGTCCAGTTATACTTGCGGGTATCGCTCATGTTGCACTGGTGGTAGAGGATGGCCTCTTCCTTGCTGCTCGCCGGTCCCGCCGAGGGGATTCCCCCGGGGCCCACAATAAGGCTTTTTCCGGGAAAAATGGTTCCCCGTTCAACCCCAACCCGGTCAGCGCAGGCCACAAACATGGAGTTGGTGTTGGCCGCCACCATGGCCATATAGGGCGCCATGGACTGAATATCCTCCGGCAGGGTGTCGATCTTAAGCCAGTTGGTGGGAACGCAGACAATGTCCGCCCCCTTCATCGCGGCAATCCTCCACATCTCGCAGAACCACATATCGTAGCAGATGATGATGGCTATCCGGCCGATGGGGGTGCTAAACACGGGAAGCCCCAGGTTGCCCGGTTCTACCCAGACTTTATCCTCGTCCCAAAGGTGCATCTTCCTGAATTTGCCGATGTAACCCCGGGGACCCACCAGAACCGCCGAGTTGTAAAAAAGGTCCCCCTCCCTTTCCAGGATGCCGCAGACGATATAAACATCCTTCTCCCGGGCCGCGGCCTCCCAGGCCTTAACGGTTTTGCCCTGGGGAATCTCCTCCGCCATGCCGGCCACCTCATCCATGGAATTAAAGATATAGCCGGAGGTGATCATTTCGGGGAGAACAATCAGTTTAGCCCCCTGGGCCGCCGCTTCGGAGATCTTTGCCAAAGTCTTGTTGACGTTGGCTTCCTTGGCGCCCATGAGGCAGTCCATCTGCACCACCGCTACTTTAACCGGTATTTCCTTTCCTGTAATTCTTTCTTTCTCTTCGTACATGTGTTCCTCCTGTAAAATGTTAGAACCCCTAAAATCACCCCTGCCCAAGCCGGGATCAGCTTTTATTTTCTTTCTTGAGAGCCTTGGCTATCGTTTCAGGCACTCCCCACTTCATAGGATCAACCCAGCGAAGTCCGGTGAGGGCTTCCCGGGAAACCAGGGCCAGGATGGCCACCAAAACGTAGGGGAAGGCGGCCACGGGAACCCCCAGGGGGGCAAAGAGGGCCTGCAGCCAGGCGGTGATGATCACCGTACCCAGGGACAAAATGAGGGAAAAGAAGAAATTCCTGAGGCTCATGGCGTATCCCCGGCCAAAGAGGACCAAAACCAGGAGCACCCCGTTGTAGCCGTAGATTCCCAGCATGTTGCTTTCCTGGGGAAGCCCCAGAAGAATGGCGGCCCCGGAGGCCAGTACCGAGGCAATGATGGCCATAAGAAAATCAATCCGGGAGGCTGCCAGCAGCCCCAGGAGAACAAAAACCCCGGAGACCACGTTGGCCTGCCAGAGGATCTCGGCAAAATTGTTCATCACCGCGGTAAAGAAGGCCCCGGCGGTCCAAACCCCCCCGGCCGGGCCTGCGGGGGCGGCCAGGTAGGGAATGACGGCGGTGGATGCGTTAAGCCGGGTAAGCAGCAGGGAGGCGGGGATGAGAATCATCAGGGCCGTACAGTAGGGCAGCGCCAGGGCGGGTACCTGGTACCGGGATAAAAAACCCGCAAAGGCGGCGGTGAGGAGCACGCAGAGGAGGCCCGCCATGATTTCGTAGAGGATCAAAGTGGCGGTAATTCCCTGTTCGGGAAAAACAAAGAGAGCCAGCCCCAAGCCGGCCAGGGCGGCGTTAAAGGTGTACAGCCCCAGCCGCAGGGACAGCCGGGGAACCCCCATGAGGTAGGCGGCTAGGGTGGCGGTCCCGGCGCATACCAGGCTGGCTACGCCGTGCTGCAGGGAACCGGCAAAACAGCCTATGATGAAGAGCAGGCCGGAAACGGGATTATCATTAAACCCAATCTGCCCGTACCCGGATAAAAGAGAATCTAAAAAACCCAGAACCGGATTTTTGTCCGCCGCGTCCTTCCACTTGTCCACAAAGGGAAACCGGCAGGTTACATAAGCAGGCATATTCAACACTCCTTTCAATCTCGAGTCCGTTTTCTAGGAAACGGCGTTATCCCCCGGCAAAACCGGGAAAACTCTAAAAGCCAAGGATGACAAACAACGGGAGTTTTATCATCTTTACGCAAATTATAATGGACTTGGATTAAAATATTTTGGAATAGCCTCAGTACTGAATTGTTTTAATTATAAACTGTTTGCCGGAAAAAAACAAGAGAAAAAATTTGTTTTTGTGTTTTTTTTCTGTTTTGAAGGGCCTGTCCTTTTCGGGGCCCCTAGTAAATGCGAAAAAAATGCCGCTTTAAGTAGAGACTCCGGCGGTTGGCTTCGTCCCAGTAAAGGCTGGAGGGACATTCTTTAACCAAGAGATCGTAGTATTCCACGGCCCGGCGCTCATCCCGGAAAGGGGAGTTTTCGTAAAACCGGCCTAAACGGATGTAAAGTTCATCCTTTTGATAGTCCGGAAGAACCAGGCCGG
>JAISRN010000055.1 GCA_031273605.1 Spirochaetales bacterium
CTGGAAGCCTTGGACCCCGGGGCGGCCATTTAGCTAGTGTAGTGTAATTGACAAATGGCTTAATGAAGTCAAACCACGGACCTCACTTTTTCCCCAAAGAGGGAAAAAGGCGACCACACAGACGGAAAAAAGTGGTTAGGGATTAGTGGATAGGCGGGGAGGTTCATCTACTCCTTTTCTTTGTCCGTGTCTGTCTGTGCCGTCCGTGGTTATTCCTACTTCTGTGTAAGACAGAACACTAGGAATTAGCCTTTAAGGTTTATCCGGGTTTCGTAAAACCGGCGGGCCAGGGGAAGGAGGATTTCCGGGGTGTTTTGCCCCGGATCGTCCAGCACCGTTTCCAGCAAAAAATTAATAACCCTTCCCATGACCGGCCCCTTGGGGATTCCTTCCCGGGCAAGGATGTTGCCGTTAATCCTTAGGTCTTTAACCGTTAAGGCCCGGGAAACTTCCAGGGCCCGGTTTATCCGGGCGTCCAACTCCCCCAGGTTTTCATCGGAGGCCCCGGTTTTGAGACCGGCGCCGTAACTATCCGCCCGCCGCAGGGCCAAAAGGTCCGGCCAATTTTCAATTCCCACCGCAGCTAAAAACCGGCGGACCGCGCCGTCGCTCCAGCAGGATTCATAGTGAAACATGTGATAGCGGATGAGGTGGCAAACCTGGGCCGAGACCGCCTTGGGGTACTTAAGCCGGGTGAGAATTTCCTCCGCCAGCCGCCGGGATTCCTCCTCGTGGCGGTAAAAGGTGGGCAGCCCCTCCTCGTCCCGCCCCAGGGTGAGGGGTTTGCCGATGTCGTGGAGGAGGGCCGCCAGCCGGACCGCCGGGTTATCCCGGGGAGCGCCGTCGCACGCGTGGAGGGAGTGTTCAAAAACATCAAAACGGTGGCGGCCCTTTTGTTCCAGCCCCCGGCAGCGGGAAAGTTCCGGGATGATCAGGGGCAGGAGCCCCGCTTCTTCCATAATAAAAAAAGAGCGGGAAGGGGCGGGGGAGGCGAGCATTTTATTGAGTTCGTCCCGGATCCTCTCCCAGGAAACCTGGCGCAGATTGTCCTTGCAGAGGGCCAGGGCCCGGCGGGTTTCCCCTTCCAGGGTAAAGTTGAGCTCGCAGGCAAAGCGCACCGCCCGGAGGAGCCGCAGGCCGTCTTCGTTAAACCGTTCCGCCGGGTTGCCGATGGCCCGGATGATGCGCTCCCGAATGTCCCTTTGCCCGCCGGTGGGGTCCACCAGTTCGCCGGAGTACAGGTTAAGGGCAATCGCGTTGATCGTGAGGTCCCGGCGGCGGAGGTCCTCCGGGAGGGATGAGGAAAAGGAAACGGAATCCGGGTGACGCTGGTTGGTATAGGCCCCGTCCACCCGGAAGGTGGTAATTTCAAAGGTTTGGCCGCCGTAGTGAACCGTTACCGTACCGTGCTTGATCCCCGTGGGAATAACCCGGTGAAACAGTTTTTTGACATCCTCCGGGAGGGCGTCGGTGGCCAGATCGTAATCGCTTAAGGGAAGATTCATCAGGCTGTTCCGGATGGCCCCGCCGACGAGAAACACCTGGAACCCCGCGTTGTGAAAAATGCTGCCGATATGGCTAAGAATCGGGGGAAACCTTTTTAACACCTAAAAAATTTAATGCCAAAACTCAAGGCTGTCAATCTCTTTTTATTTTTCTGTTTTTATTTTTTATCCCTCCGCTCCCGCCCCAAAAAAAAGAACCGCCCCGGAGGGCGGCCCCTTTAGCTTGAAACCGGAAAAAAGCCGGCTTATTGGAAAAGCTGCATAACCGACTGGGCGGTCTGGTTGGCCTGGGCCAGCATGGCGGTAGAGGTTTGAAGCAGGATCTGGTCCTTAACAAACTCCACCATTTCAGAAGCCATTTCCGCATCCCGGATGTGGGATTCCGTGGCCTGCAGGTTTTCCGCGGCCACATCGATGCCCCGCACCGCGTGATCCAACCGGTTTTGATAGGCCCCCAGGTCGGCCCTCTGCTTGTTCACCTTCTTCATGGCCGCATCGATAACGCCGATGGAAATGTTGGCGCTGTCGGGGGTTTCGATGGAGATGAAGGTGGCGGAGTGGGGCAGGCCGTCGGGAGACTGGATGCCCAGGCCCTGAGAGGTCATGGTGCCGATAAAAACCTGTTCCCGCTGGTCCATGTTGGCCCCGATGTGGAACCACATGCTGGCGGTAACCACGTTTTCCCCCGTTACCTTGGCAAAGCGTCCGGTAAGCATGTTCATGCCGTTGAACTGGGCGTGGCTGGCGATCCGGTTGATCTCATCCACCAGGGCGGAAATTTCAACCTGAATCTGCATCCGGTCCTCCGCGGTGTAGATGCCGTTGGAACTTTGGACCGACAGCTCTCTCATCCGGTGCAGAATGTCCTGGGTTTCCTGCAGGTAGCCCTCGGTTGCCTGGATAAAGGAGATGCCGTCCGATGCGTTCCGGGATGCCTGGTGCAAACCGCGGATTTGGCTGCGCATTTTTTCCGACACCGCCAAGCCCGAAGCGTCATCTCCTGCCCGGTTGATTCTCAGGCCGGATGAGAGCTTCTCCATCCGCTTGGTCATGTTGAGGTTGTTGACCCCGTGGGACCGCTGCGCAAAAAGCGCACTCATGTTGTGATTGATAATCATGTCATCCTCCGTGACAACATAAACAAGATGGGGACATCCATGTCCCCGGGAAGCCCCCCTTTAGGGGGTTCTTACTTAGAATTTCGGCGCAACCCGGAGGAGCTTTAGAATCTCTTTAAAAAAAATCCCTGCCGGGGTGAAAAATTCTTCCCAAGGGGAAAAAATAGCTTATAATAGCTCCTATGCAGGGTATCTTGATTATTGGGGGCCAAAAACCTCCCGGTGAAGCCCTTAAAGCCATGATCGCCCGGTTCCCCAGGGGAGAACTCCTTATTGCCGGAGCGGATTCCGGGATAGACTTTGCCTTTGCCCACGGGGTAGAGCCGGATTTTTATATCGGCGATATGGATTCCCTTAAATCCCGGAAACGCCTTAAGGAGGGGGATCCGGAAAAGGTTTTTATTTATCCTCCGGATAAGGATCAAACGGATACCGAGTTGGGGCTGGAACAGCTTTGGTCCGGGGGCTGCGACCGGGTATGCCTGTGGGGAGGGGGGGGAGGCCGGATGGATCACTTTATGGCCATCCTGGCCCTTTTTGAACGGGACCGGACCCCCGACTGCTGGTACACCCGCCGGGAGTGTTTTAGGGTTATCCGGGACCGCTTTGTTTTAGAAGGTTTTGCGGGGCGGCGGGTTTCCCTCTTTCCCCTGGGGTCCGGCCCCTGGAAAATGACGAGCCGGGGCTTAAAGTGGCCCCTGGAGAGCCTTGACTGGCGGCGGGGAGACTTTGGCATTTCCAACCGGGTTGTTTCGGACAGCCTGGAAATTTCCGTTCTAAAGGGGCGGGTAATGATAGTTAATGATTTGGGCGGCCGGGACAGAAGATGATCGAAAAAACTATTTTTGAAAAACTATCGGGGGAACTGGACGACCAGGACAGGGAGGCCCTCTATCAAAATTTGAGGCGGGGAGTTGTGGCCTCCGAAGCGGAAACCCGGGAGGACACGGGCCGGGACAAGGCCGGCCCCGGCGGGGATTCCGGGGAATCAAAGATGGTCCAAAAAGCCCTGGCCCGGGAGAGTTTTTTTGCCCGGGCCTGGATATGGCTCCTGGCCCGCCTTACGGTGCAAAAGGAAGAATCGATCTTTATTACCCAAAAACTCAAGCAGCTCCGCCGGGACATAAGCCAGAAGGCGCCGGGAATCACCGTGTTTGAGATGCGCCAGCTGACTCCCGCCTTTGCCAAGGAGGTTTTTTCTTTATTTAGATTCTGCGCCATGGTAAAACCCTACTTTGATTATATCTGGCTGGGCCCGGGCAAATTTGAGGAGCTGGTGGTTTATCTTCTTACTCAAAAAATAAGCCTAAAAAAAGAAAAGCTCGACGATTTTCTCAGCATGGAAGACCTGGTGGCCATTTTTAGCCGGGGAGGACAGAAGGACACCTTAAAAAAAGAACTCCTTTCCCGGCTGACCGGGTATGTGGAATCCATTCCCGATGCGGATGTGGCGGAGGCCGAGGCGGCCCTGGAGCCCTTTTATTACCTTAGGGAGGCCGTGCAGTTTCCCTTTGCCGGATTTTTTCAGTTTTTTGGCTACGACTGCCGGAATCAGGCAATTGGCGAGGAGCCCGGCTTTCAAAACGCCTCGGTAATGCTGCTTCTGCGGTTTGTGGAAAAACTGTGCATTGCCGGAGAAATGAATGAGTTCTTAACCCCGCCCCTGGAACCCAACGAAGGATTCCTGCGCTGCCTCATTAAAAGGCAGGGCTCCTCCCCTGTGCAGGCCGCCGGGGAGGAGGAAAACATAAAAAACGAAGAAGAGTTCAAGGCCCTTAGGGAAAACTTACAGGAGCTTAACCGCCGGATTGCCAAGTTTTACAAGAAACTTCCCCTTTTGGATATTCTGCGCTTTTATAAACGGGAGCCTTTCTTTGTCGTTACCCGGAAGATTCCGGGGCTGCACTTTAGGGATTTTTATTTTATGAACTTGAAAAATAGCCTTGTTAAGGAGGTGGAAACCCGGTTTACCGAAATCCGCATTGAGTACCTTCAGCATGAATTGGATAAATTTTTTGCCCAAACCGATAAATATGCCCTGGAATATTACCGTAATTACTCAAGCATTGATTACGAAAAAACAGGCGCCCCTTTTTTTAAGTATATCCAATCCATTAACCTTCTTTATAATTATATCCGCAATTTTCTTT
>JAISRN010000066.1 GCA_031273605.1 Spirochaetales bacterium
TAGACAGAAGGCAAAGAAAGAATTAGAATAAACCCAGCGCCAAAAAAGGGAGGCTTGTCATGATTCTTAAAACTCTGAAAGATTTCAATTTTACCGGTCAAAAAGTTCTTGTCCGGGTAGACTTTAACGTTCCCATTAAAAACGGCCGGATTACCGACGACACCCGGATCCGGGCCGCCTTGCCCACCCTGGAGTACATCCTAAAGCAAGAGGGCTCTTCCATTATCCTTATGAGTCACCTGGGGCGGCCCAAGGGCAAAACCCCGGAACTCACCTTAAAACCCGTGGCAGATTACCTGGGGGGCCTCATTTCCCGGAAGGTAATCATGGCGCCCGATGTCATCGGGCCGGAGGTTGAGGCCCTGGCGGGGAATCTCAAGCCGGGGGAAGTGCTGGTTTTAGAAAACACCCGGTTTTATCCGGAAGAAGAAAAAAACGATCCGGACTTTGCCGCTAAACTCAGCCGTTTGGGTACCCTCTATGTTAACGATGCCTTTGGCACCGCCCACCGGGCCCATGCTTCTACCGAAGGGGTGGCCCGCTTATTGCCGGGATGCGCGGGCTTTTTAATTGAAAAGGAGTGCGCCTTTCTGGATAAGGTTTTGGAAAACCCCGCCAAGCCCTTTGTGGCTATCATCGGCGGCGCTAAGGTGTCTACCAAAATTGCGGTTTTAGAATCCCTCCTGCCCAAGTGCAGTTCCCTGGTTATCGGCGGGGGCATGGCCTACACCTTCCTCAAGGTTCAGGGGCGCAGGGTCGGCAATTCCCTGGTGGAGGCCGATTTTGAAGGGACCGCCGAAAGCCTTTTAAAGAAGGCCGGGGAGCTAGGGGTGGAGATTCTCCTGCCGGTGGATCACCTGGTGGCTTCCGAGTTTGCCGAAAGCGCCAAGGCGGAACCGGTGGACAGCCTGGATGTGCCGGAGGGGAAAACGGCCATGGACATAGGCCCCAAAACCGTTCAACTCATCGGCAGCCGGATAGCCCAGGCCAAGTCCCTGGTTTGGAACGGTCCTTTGGGGGTTTTTGAGTTTCCCGCCTTTGCCGGGGGCACCCAAAGGATTGCGGAATTTGTCGCGGCCTGTCCGGGGATCACCGTGGTAGGGGGAGGGGATTCCGTGGCGGCGGTCAACAAGTTCGGCCTGGCGGACAAGATTGACCACGTTTCCACCGGCGGCGGGGCCTCCCTGGAGTATCTGGAAGGCAAGGCCCTGCCGGGCATCGTGATTCTCAAAAAATGAACAACCCCATCGGGAATGAAGGAGATGATGAATGAGACCCTATTTGATTGCAGGAAACTGGAAAATGAACCAAACCCCGGAGGAAGCGGTCCAACTGGCGGGAGAACTGGTCCGGCAGTTGCAGGGGGTTAAGCACAAACTGCTGATTGCCCCCAGCTTTGTCTGCCTCCCCGGCGTGGCGGAGGTCTTAAAGGGCAGTTCCCTCCTCCTGGGGGCCCAGAACATGGCCGCGGAGGAAGAAGGGGCCTTTACCGGCGAAACCTCGGTCAATATGCTTTTGGCCCTGGGGGTTAAGGCCGTCATCCTTGGCCATTCGGAAAGGCGGCATATCTTTGGCGAGACCGACGAGCTTATCAATGCCAAGGTCAGGCTGGCCCTGGCCAAAGGGCTGGAACCGATCCTCTGCGTGGGGGAAACCCTGGAGGAAAGGCAGGCGGGCAGAGCCGGGGAGGTGGTGAAAACCCAAACCCGGAAGGGCTTAGCAGGGGTTTCCCCGGCGGATGTGGGCCGGGTTACCCTGGCCTATGAGCCGGTTTGGGCCATCGGCACGGGCAAAACCGCCACCCCCCAGGATGCGGAGGAAATTCACGGCCTTATTCGGGATTGTTTTGCCGGGCTTTACTCCCCCCGGGAGGCGGAAAACCTGGTTATCCAATACGGCGGCTCCGTAAAGGGGGAAAACGCCGCCCAACTCATGGCCCAGCCCAACATTGACGGCGCCCTGGTGGGGGGAGCGTCCTTGAAAGCCGCCGCCTTTGTTCCGATTGCCCGCTTTGACGAAGGCCGGACTTAGCGGACCGGGGCCCCGGTAATTTTTTTCCGGAAAGTTTTTCCGGGGCTTGTCATGGAGGCTTGTTTCGGGTATATTTAGGTGGGTTTTTCCACTTTTGTTTTTGGAAGCCGACCTATGTTTTGACGAGTCTGTTAAGCGGAGAGTCCTATGGCCGTTATTGGTATTATCCTGATGGTTCTTTTTACCATCGGCGCCTTTCTTTTGATCTTTTTTGTCCTTATTCAGGACGAACAGGGGGAGGGAATCGGCGGTATGTTTGCCGGGGGCAGCGGCAGCGCCTTTGGTTCCCGTTCAGGGAATATTCTTACCCGGATCACCTCGATCCTGGCGGTGGGTTTTTTTGTCCTTTCCTTCGGCATAGCCTTTGTCAACCGCTCCGGTTCTTCCACGGACCTTATCCGGGCCTCCCGGCTTCAACGGCTTGAGCAGGAGGGGGATACTTTACCTGAATGGCTAAACCTGGAGGATGTCAATTCCGGCGAAAATTAGCTTTTGGGAATTTTCCCCCAGAAGGCTTTCCCAGGGAAAGCCTCTATTATCAAGGGAAAGACGGGGGCGGCGTTTTCACCGTCTTTCCGCAAGGCCTTCGGGCCTATAAAGGGAAGGGTTGTGAACAGGAAACAAGCCATCTTTGGTTTTTTGTCAATTTGTTTTTTTTCGTCTTTTCTTCCGGCCCAAACTACGGTTTTTGACCGGACCGTGGCCACGGTTAATCTAACCCGGCCGGAGCAGATTACCCAGGTTCAGCTCAACGAGTCCTTTGCCCAGATCCAGGCCGCCGCGGCGGCCGCCGGGCAGCAGGGCATAACCAAGCGGCAGATTCTGGATATGATGATTGCGGATATTCTTTTGCGCCAGGCGGTACAGCGATCCAATCTCCGGGCCACCGAGGAGGAGATCAACACCCTCATCAACCAGGAACGGGCCCAGTTTCAGCAGCAAAATAACGTTACCTTTACCGACGCCCAGTTCCGCGCCCTGGTGGAGCAGCAGACCGGGATGACCTGGGCCGCCTACCGGGAGCAGGTTCGCACCCAGATCATTCAGCAAAAGTACTTAACCCAGCAGAAGGCGGATATGTTTAACGCCCAGAGCTTGCAGCCGACCCAGGAAGAGGTGAACCTTTACTTCCGGCGGAACCGCAATTCCTTCAGCAACCCGGAGATCATGCGGATTAAGCATATTTTTGTTTCTACCCAGAGCCTTACCGCAGCCCAGCGTCAGGCGGCCCGCACCCGGGCGGACGAGATCTACCGGAGGTTTCAAAACGGAACCCCCTTCGAACAACTGGTGGTGGAATACTCCGATGATATGGAAAGCCGCTACCGGGAGGGAGACATCGGGTTTTTGGCCATTAACGATCCCCAGGCAATTGCCGGCCTGGGACAGAACTTTGTGGATCAGGTTTTTTCCCTTTCCCAGGGGGAGGTTTCCCGGGTTATCCAGAGCAATTCCGGCTTTCACATTGTCAAAGTTACCAACTACTATCCCCCCAAGATGCTTGAGATAAATGATCCGGTTAATCCGAATTCCACCGGCACGGTGTCCCAGTACATTCAGCAGTTGCTCTCCGCCCAAAAATTACAGCAGGCTTTTCAGGAGGCCCTGGAATCCCTGGTGGCGGACTTAAAGGCGGAAGCGGAGATAACCATTATCGAAGCCAACATTAATTAAATGGGTTCCCGGAGAAAAGGCCGGCTTTTGGCCTTTCAGGCCCTCTTTAGCTGGTCCCTGGTTCCCCAGTCGGCGGAGGAGTTGCTTCGGTTCTCCTGGCTTACCCCGGAGGAGCTCGCCCGGAATTCCCAGGAGTCCCTGGATTTTGCCCGGCTTTTAACCCGGGGCGCCCTGGAAAAAATAGAGGATGTGGACGCCGAGATTCGGGCTCAGTTAGAGCATTGGAATTTTGACCGCTTGAATGGGGTAGACCTTGCCTTGCTGCGCTTAAGCGTTTACGCCCTCAAGTACCAAAAAGATATTCCCCCCTCGGTTACCATTGACGAAGCCGTTGATATGGCCAAGATTTACGGCGGCGATGATTCTTACCGTTTTGTTAACGGGGTTCTTGATGGCATTAAGAAAAGATTATCCTAAAAAAGAATGAAAACTCGCCTTTTTTTTAATTCCCGGGGACGATTCAGGATCTTCCCGGTTCTCCTGGGCCTCCTGGGGGTTTTGGCGGCCCTGGGGCTTATTTTTTTTCTGTCCCGGGAAAAAATCAGGAAGCAGGAGGAGTCCTACCTGTCCCTCTATCAAACTATCGAGGATTCCCTTTCCCGGGGGATTGCCGCCGGAACGGAGGACCGGTTAACCGAACTCCTTGGGCTTTCCCAAAACCGGGAGCAGTACCTGGGGCTTCTCAGGCTGGCCCTGGGCCACGCCGAACTCACCGAAAATTACGGCCCCTTTATCGAAGCCGCCGAGGCCGCCCGGCGGAAAAACAAGGAAGAGGAATTTTTGGCCTTTCACCTGTACGGCCTTTTGCGCTCCGGCCAATCGGCGGAGGCCCTCCTCCTGGGCCGGGACCTAAAGGAAGAGCCGTGGCAGAGCCTCAAGGCCGAAGCTATTTTGCAGGAAACCCGCCGGACCCCCGGCTTTTCCGAAATTCCTGCGGAGCTTGGGGAAAACCCCTACCTGAAAGCCCTCCACAGTCCGGACCCGGAATTCCTCCGGGAACTGGGGGAACGGACCGGAGAGACGGACTACCTCTTGGACGCGGGGCTCCTGTTTTTGGGGGAGGGCCGGGTTCAACAGGCCGCCGCCCTGCTGCAAAGCTACCCCCGGGCCTTTCCCGATGAATACGCCCTGCTCCTCAGCATTGACAGCGGCCAGGACGCCGCCGCCCTGGAACTTCTGGCCGCGATGGAGGCCTTTCCCGAAGAGGCCGTACCGGAGGTTTCTGACCGGGGGGCGGAGGGGAAAACCCTCCTCTCCCTTCTTAGGGGGGATATTCTTATCCGGCTGGGCCGTTTGCAGGAGGCCAGGGAATTTTATCAAACCTTTGTTCGGGAACGCCCTGACTTTCTTTGGCTGCCCTGGTCCAATGTGGCGGCCCTCATCGAAGAGATCTACCGGGGCGACCCTACTTTAATTTATCAGCGGGCCGTGGGAAGGGATTATTTGGAAAGGGGCCTCCGGTATTTCCCCGGCAGCGAGGAGCTTTCCCTGGCCCTGGGACAGAGTTATCTTAGGGCGGGGGATTATGACCGGGGAGAGGAAATTCTGAATGACCTGGCCCGGAACAATCCTTCGGGTTTTGAGGCGGAGTTGACCCTTATCCGTCGGCTGGGGGGAAGGAGAAGCCCCGCCTATGTTAAAGGCCGCTACTGGGAGCTTTTTCACCGGTTTCCCGGAGAGGAAAGGCCGGCCCGGAGTTTTGCCGCTTACCTCCTTGGCTGGGGGCAGTGGGGGGATCTGGATATCCTCCTGAACCGGTACGAAGACAGCGCCGGGGCCCAGCCTTGGGCGGCGGAGTACCGGGGGCTGGCCGCGGCCCTTCAAGGCCGCTTACAGGAGGCGGAGGAGAACCTGGCCAAAAGTCTGGAGGCCGGGGAAACCCTGAACCGGTGTTACAACCTGGGGGTTATCCAGGCCGCCAGGGGTAACTACCGGGATGCCGGGGCCATGCTGCGCCGGGCCGAGGTTCATCTGGGCCCCGGCCGGGAAGAAAACCCCAGGCTCTGGGGGAGGATTCGGATCCTCCAGGGAATCGTTTTTTTTATGGCCGGGGATTACGAAGCCGCCCGGCGGGAGCTTTCCTATGGTTTAAGTTTAGACCCGGAGAATCTCCGGGGGCAATCCTATTTTGAACAGTTACCCTAAAGGAAAAAAAATATGCTGCGGCTAAAAAACGAAGAAGAAATCAAGGGCATCCGGCGATCCTGCCAGGCCCTGGCCCAGGTCCTTTCCGAGCTAAAGCCCTGGGTTAAACCGGGGGTTACCACCCGGCACTTGGACAAACTGGCCTTTGAGGCCATCAAACGGACGGGAGGCCGCCCGGCTTTTCTGCATTACAACGGCTTCCCCGCCTCCCTGTGCATCAGCGTCAATGACGAGGTTATCCACGGCATCCCCGGGGATTACGCCCTAAAGCCGGGGGATGTGGCCAGCCTGGACCTGGGGATAAATCTGGAGGGCTACTTTAGCGACGCCGCCATTACCCTGCCGGTGGGGGAGGTTAGCCGGGAGGTTCAGAAGCTCCTGGAAGTTACCCAAGCCTGCCTTCACCGGGGCATTGCCCAGGCCCGGGCGGGGAACCGGATTAGGGATATTTCTCAGGCGGTTTATGACCACGCCCGGCAGAACGGTTTTGAGGTGGTTAGGGATTACTGCGGCCACGGGGTCGGTCTGGATGTTCACGAGGACCCTCAGATATCTAACTATCCCGGCCACGGTCCCAACCCCCGGATTAGGCCGGGGATGGTTTTGGCCATCGAGCCTATGATTAACATGGGGGGGTATCAGGTTGATCTCCTATCGGACGGGTGGACGGTACGCACCAGGGATCGTAAATTTTCCGCCCACTTTGAGCACACCGTGGCGGTTTTTGAGGATCGAACCGAGATTCTCACCCTTCCCGGTTAACTGAAGTTTTGGGAAAGCCTCTTTTGTAACTATTTTTTGTGCAAAGGTGTTTAATTATCCGGAGGACAATACGATGAAAAAGGATTTTTTTTCCCGTCATCTCTTATGGATCAACCTGATCCTGTTCGGTATTCTGGCGGGTTTTTCCCTGGCCCTGGTGAGTTTTTCCTGTACCACCGATTCTCTCCAAAAGGTTCGAGCCCAGGAAGCCTCTTCCGCCTCCCCGGTGGCTATGAATCTCGAAGATATGCAATCCAGCTTCCGCGCCATTTCCGCCGCGGTGCTTCCGGTGGTTGTGGAAATTACTACCACCGAAATCCGTACCCAGCGGGTGCCGGACTTAAACGGCTTTCCCTTTGATTTTTTCTTCCCCGACCGCCGGGGAAACCAGAACGCTCCCCAGGGGCAGGAACGGGAGTTTAGGGCCGAAGGCTTGGGTTCCGGGGTTATTGTGCAAAGGGATAATAATACTTTTTACGTTTTAACCAACAATCATGTTGTGGAAAAGGCTAACGAAATTAAGGTTATCCTTTACGACAAAACCGAATTTCCGGCGGAACTGGTGGGCCGGGATGAACGGAAAGACGCGGCGGTTATTAAATTTCAATCTTCCCGGGCCGATATTCCCGTGGGAACCTTAGGGGATTCGGATTCCCTTTTTGTGGGAGACTGGGTTCTGGCGGTGGGCAGCCCCTTTGGCTACATTTCTACCGTAACCGCCGGGATAGTTTCCGCCCTGGGCCGCCGGGGGCCGGGACAAAACATTAACGATTTTATTCAAACCGATGCGGCCATCAATCAGGGAAACTCCGGCGGCGCCCTGGTTAACCTTAGGGGAGAGATTGTGGGGATCAACACCTGGATTGCCACCCCCAACGGGAACAACGCCGGTTTGGGCTTTGCCATTCCCATTAACAACCTTAAAAAGACTCTCTCCGATTTTATCGCCACCGGAGAGGTCCACTACGGCTGGATTGGAGTGGCCATTTCGGATATTGACGCCGAGGCCGCCCGGGCGCTCCGGATAGAGGGAATTTCCGGCGCTCTGGTTCAAAATATCTACGCCAACTCCCCCGCCGCCCGGGGAGGTCTTTTGCCCGGCGACTGGGTTCACAAGATAAACAACCGGGTGATCCACGATCAGATGGACCTCTCCCGCACCGTGGGGGATTTTAACCCCGGGGACAGGATCAACCTGGAGGTTTACCGGAACGGCGAGACAAGGAACCTTCAGCTTACCGTGGCGGCCCGGCAGACCGATGAAACCATTGCCGCCAACTATCTGGACCTTTGGCCGGGGATGAGCCTCTTTCCCCTAAGCGACGCCAACAGGCAGCGCTTTAATGTTCCCGCCTCGGTTACCAAGGGGGTTATGGTGGCCATCTACGATAAATCCAAGGCCCAGGTGGCGGGTTTGCGGGATATGGACATTGTAACGGCCATTAACGGCCGGGAGGTGGCCAACCTGATGGATTTTTACCGGGAATTAAACGCCGCCGGGGGACGGACCGTTACCTTTCACCTTATCCGGGAAGGCAATGTGGAGCTTGAAATCGGCATTGTCCGTTAAACTCGGCACGGACAGCACGGACAGACAAAAATTTGTCCGTGCTCCTGTCCGTGGTTCCTGTCCGTGGTTCCTGTCCGTGCTGTCGACTTTTTCCCTCTTTGGGGGAAAAAGTGGTTATCCTAAATTGAGAATTGCCGGGGGCTATACTTGAGGGGTTTTTTCTTGTAAAATAACCGTAAATGATCAAAGAGTTTCTGCCCTACGACACTGTCCGCAACAACGCCCTCAAGATGGCCTGCCAAATCCGCAGGGATGGATTTAACCCCGATGTTATTTACGTCTCCCTCCGGGGGGGGGCCTACATTGGGAATGTGATAAGCGAGTACTTTAAAATTGCCGGAACCAAGAACCGGCCGGTTCTTTACGCCGCCGTGGTGGCCCGTTCTTACACGGGAGTTCAGGATCAGGAGGAGATTCGGATCGACGGCTGGACCTACAACCCTGAGTATCTCCGCCAGGGAGACAGGATTCTCCTGGTAGATGATATTTTTGATACGGGCCGAACCTTAAACTTCCTGGCCAAGGTTATCATCGACCGGGGAGTTCCCCGGAAAGATCTAAAGATTGCCGTTCACGATTATAAATACACCTCGGGGGTTTCGGAGAATCTTCCTATTCATCCCGACTATTACTGCCGAAAACATCTGGTAGAGGACCCCCGGAACGATATTTGGATTCACTACTTAAGTCATGAACTGATGGACCTTTCCGCGGAAGAGCGAAGGGAATACTACCTAAAAAAAGACCCGGATTTAGCGGAGGCTTTTAAAGTTTTTGAAGAAAAATCCTAGGGCGGGGATAAAATGGGGCTTTTTTTCTTGAAGCGCGGACAATTTTTCACAACCCGCCGGAGGGCCTTTGGGCCGGGGGCGGCCCTTCTTTTCCTCCTGGGCCTTTCCCCTGTTTTTTCCCAGATTCCCCCTCCGGGGCTCGATCCCCCTCCGGGCTATTACCCCAGGGAACAGGTGATTACCCTGAGCCCTCCGCCGGGGACGGAAATTCTCTACGCCATTACCTCTTCCCCCGCTTTTTCCCAGGGCCGTCCGGGGATTCCCTACCGCCGGGCCTTGTTTCTTTCCGCCCTGCCCGGGGAGGAAAGAACCTATTACCTCAAACTGGCTTTAATCCGGGGAGAGGATTTTATTGACGGGGGGGACTACGTTTACCACATTGACCGGCGGAATCCCCCGGCCCCGGAGCTTACCGGGCTGTCCGGCGGCCTCCGGATTACCGATCCGGGGGAAACCTCCTTCCTCTCCGATGGTTCGGCAAGCCTGAGGTTTAAAGCCGAGCCGGGCAGCCGGATATACTATTCCCTGGGGGGGGATCTCACCCGAACCTTAGGGCCCTGGAATGGGGAGGAGATCCGCCTTCCGGAATCCCCCGGGGGCCGCCGCATTTACAACTTAACCGCCTATGCCGAAGACCCCGGGGGGAACCGCAGCCCCACCCTCAACTGGGTTTTTACCGTTCTGCCCGAGGCGGGGCCCTCCTTGGAAGTGGTCAGCCCGGTACCGGGAACCTTCGACAACCCCCAACTCCTGTATCTGCGGATTTCAGGCAGCCGGGAGTACCAGTGGATTCGCTACTCCCTGGACGACTCGGAACCGGCTTTGATGGGAGCCCTCTATACCGGCCCGGTGGTTCTCCCCGCGGAGGGCCCGGTGGTGTTAAGGATTGCGGCCCTGCCCAAGGGTCCCGCAAACTCCGGGCCGGGGGCGGCGGAGCATTACGAGGTCCGCTACTCCGTTAATCCCGGCAGGGGAGGGCTTTCCCTGCCCGCCTCGGGCATTTACGCCGGGGACCTTAACTTAACCCTTCCCGGCAGCGGCTACTACAACTACCGGGAAGAAAGCCCCGGCCCCGGGGATTCCCGGCTGCCCCTAGGGGGGCCCATCCTGGGGATTCCCCAGGGGGTGAGGGAATTTCCCCTGCGGATAAAAACCGGGGAGGGCAGGGAATACCGGTACTATTATATTCTGGACAACCGTCTTCCTCCGCCCCCCCGGATCGAGGTTTCGGACCCCCTGCCGCTCCGGGACTCCACCCGGGTTTTTCTTTCCGGGCCGGCCTATGCCCGGATTCACTATACCCTGGACGGGCGTAGTCCCGGAATCACCTCCGCCCTCTACTCGGATCCCTTTGTGCTTAACCTGCCCCCGGACTCTTCCCTGGGTTCCATCATCGTTAAGGCGGCGGCCTTTGGGCAGAACGGCCGGGTCAGTTCCGAGGCCCTTCTTCTGCTTACCTACGATAAGGCCCCCCTGGAACCTCCCCAGGTACAGATTCATCAGTCCGAACCCCTCTCCGGCGCCTGGATTAGCGTTTCGGAACCCCGGCAGGGCCAGGAGATCGTCTATTCCCTCGCCGCGGGGGAAGCCCTGTCTCCGGTGGATGGGGACAGCCTGATTCCCCGGGGGGATTCCCCCGTCTTTTCGGGGCGTCAGTTTTTGGATCTTCCTGAAGGGCAGTCCCAAACCTTCTTTCTGCGCTTTGCTGCCCGAAGTTCTTCGGGAAACCTTTCGGCCCCCACGGAGGTTTACGAGATTCGGATTGACCGGCGTCATGTTTCCCCCCCCCTGATCGCCTGCCGGGACGGCTGGGTTACCCTTCACGGTCCCAGCCACCTTTATTACCGGCTGATAGAGTCCCCGGGGTCTCCGCTGCCGGAGCCTCAGTCCTACGAGGGGGCCTTTCTGCTGCCCCTGGGGGAAGGGCCGTCCCGGATAGAGGTGGAAGCCTGGTCGGAGGATTCCGGGGGAGTGCGCAGCCCCGCCGCCCGGCTGGCCGTTTCCCTGCCTCCCCGGATTCCCCTTCCCCCGGAATATTCCGGGGTTTATTCCGGGGAAATTGCCGGCGGCCCGGCGAAGGTCATTTATTTTAAGCCCCTTCCCCCGGAATACGAGATTGTTTATTCCCTGGGGCTGGATGATCAGCCCCCCCCGGAGATTGGCCCCTCCTCGCCGGTAGCGGGAAGCCGGCTGGTCCTCTCTACGGAGGAGAACCGGGAAACCCTTTACCGCCTCCTCCTGAAAACCCGGAACCGGATCACCGGAGATTATTCTGAGGAGGTCCGCCTTAGCTTTACCCTGGATCGGAAACCCCCGGAACTGCCCGCCCTCACGGGCCCGGATAACGGGGGCTGGTACTACGATTCGGTAACCCTATCCTTCCCCGAAGACTATCCTCACCGGCTCTACTTAAGTCTGGGGGAGGGGGAAGACCCGCCGGACCCCTTTTCCGCCGGGGGCCAGCGATTCTTGGGTTCCCTGGAATTTACCGCCCTCCCCGGAAAAACCCGGACCCTCTCTTACCGCCTGGGAGCGGAAGATCAGGCGGGGAACCGCACCCTGGGGTCCGCGGCTATCCGCTTTACCGTGGACAACTCCTCTCCCCCCCTGCCGGAACTCCTGGGCCTGCCTGAGTCCGGGTTGGCCTACGGGGAGGTCCGGATTCGGGCCAACCCCGATCCCGGAATCACCGTCCGCTATGAGCTGGGCCGGGACGGGGTTCTTCCCCGGCCTCTGGACCTCAATTCGCCGATCCTGAGCGCCTCGGGGATTCTGGAGATTCCCGAAACCAGGGAAAGGACGGTGATGATCCGCTACCGGACCATTAACTCCATGGGAATCTGGAGCCGGGAAGAGGGGCTGGTTTCCTTTACCCTCATGGCCGCCAACCTTGATCTTCCCCCGGACCCCCGGATTACCCACCTGGAAGAAGGGTGGCTCATGTTTGCCTGGGATATTCCCCCCAATCTGAAAATATTTTACCGGGCTGCCGGGGAGGGGGCCAATTTTGAGGAATTTACCCAGCCGGTACTCTTTTCTTTTGACTCCTCCCCCAGGCTCAACCTGGAATTTTACTACCGGGACCGGATCGGGACCGCCGGCCCCTTAAGACGTTTCTCTTTGGCCAGGGAGGGCGGGGGAGATCTGGTAACGGGGCTTCCCCCTTCCCTGATCTCTAACCGGCGGGTTGAACTGCGCCCCCTGTCCAACCGCCGGCTCCACTATGAACTGGCCTTGGGAGACCGGCCGCCGGACCAGGTGAGTCTCTTTTCCCCGGTTTTTCCGGACCCCCTGATTCTGGATCTCCCTCCGGGGGACGCGGGAACCTACGGGCTGCGGGTCCGGGCCTACGATCCGGAAAAGCAGGAACTCTCCGGGGCGGAACAGCTGATCCGCTTTGCCATTGATAAACGGCCGGTGGCCCCTCCCCGGTTGAGCGGCATAGTTGACGGGGGAATCTACCAGGAAAGGGTTTGGCTTCACTTTGAAGAAGGGGAGGTCTATTACTTCCTAAGGAGTCTTGAACCGGGGCAGGAAGGGGCCGGACCGCCCCCCCTGGAGGATTTTGAAAGCTACCAGGGTCCCCGGCTGCTGGCGGCCCCTCCGGGGGAGCGCCTTGATTACCGCCTGTGGGCCTACGGGAAGAATTCCCTCTCCTCCCTCTCGGAGCTTGTCGTCTGGAGCTTTCGGGTGGATCAGCAGAATCTCTACCTGTCCCCGGAGGGGAACGATGAAAACCCCGGCACCCCGGACAAGCCCCTGCAAACCCTTCGCCGGGCCCTGGCGGCCGCGGAAGAAACGGGACGCCGCCGTCTCAACCTGGCCCGGGGGGTCTACGTCCTGAACGCCCCCCTCAGCCTTCCCGAGGGCTTTGAGATTGAAGGGGGGCTGGAGCCGGGGCTTTGGGCGGCCTCCCCAGGGGAGTTCTCCCTGATTCGCCTTTCCCCCGGCATAAGGGGTCCCGGGGCGATCCTCCCCCAGGGGTCGGGGAGCTTAAAGGGACTTATCCTTGAGGGGGAAAATCTGGGATCGGATTCCCTTTTCCGGCAGAGCCGGGGCGTTCAGACCTGGGAGGCCGTGGAGCTTAGGCTTACCGGCGGCCGGGCCGAGGGGCTTAGCCTTTTGGGGGGGGAGCTTTTTCTAAAGGATTGCCGCTTTACCGGCGGTCCCGCCGGGCCGGCCCTCCTGAGCGTCCGGGGAGGAAGGGTAACGGTATCGGGAACCACCCTGTCCCGGACAGGGACGGCGGATGCCGGGGAAAGGGGAGACTCCCTGGTGGTTAGGCTGATTGAAACGGAGGGGGTTTTTCGGCAAAGCCGGATTCTCGCCGGAGGAGGGGTCATCTCCCGGGCCCTTCAAGGGGAAAACAGTATTTTGCGCCTTTTGGACTGCGATATTTCCTGCGGTTCGGGGAGCCGGGAAGCCCTGGGCCTGGAGATTAAGGGAGGCCGCCTCCTCCTTGAGGACTCCCGGATAAGCTCCTCCGGAATGTCCTCTCCCCTGGTCCGGGGCCTTAATGGCGCCGAAGGGGAAATAGAAATCCGGGGGTCCTCCTTCCTCATGGAGGCCCTAAACGGCGCTCTGGCCGTTCAAGCCAGGGACAGCGGCTACCTTATCCGGGACAGCCTCTTCCGGGCCCAGGGGGGGGAGTACGTCTACCTGCTGCGGTTTGAGAATTCCCGGGGGCGGGGATTCAACAACCACCTGTTCACCGGGCCCTCCGGGGACCTCCAGGCCCTTACGGTGGACGGCGGGGAAGGGGAGTGGTTTCACAATACCTTTCTCTTAAATTACGGGAACGCCCTGGGCCTGGTTTACCGGGGGGGCCGGGTAAGTTTTTCGAACAACATCCTCTTTGCCCTGGGGGGTCCCCGGCCGGGCGGGACCGCCGCGGGGGTATCCTACGAGGCCGCCGGGGAGGCCCTTTCGGCGGGGTTTACCCTTAGGGGGAACGCTTTTTTCGGCTGGGATCAGGCTTACCGGCGGCCGGCGGCCCGGACCCGGGGGGCGGCCAATCCTCCCGCCGGGCCGGCGGCCCGCACCGCCCCGGAGCTTAACCGGCTGGACGGCGCCGCCGAAGGGGGGCCCTTTGACCAAAACCGGGAGGAGAGCCCGGCGGCCCTTTTTGCCGGCCCCGCCGTCCTGGTTTATCCCTTCGGGGAACTCCCCCGGTTGAGGGATCCCGCCGCCGGGGTTGGGGCGGGCGCTGAGGGGTGAGCTATTCCCGGTTCCACTGCCGGTCGGAGGAGCCGGCCCGGTTGCCCCAGAGCCCGTAACCCGCGGTGAGGGCAAAGATCACATCCTGCTGACCGTTGCTGTTAGTGGTGATACCCTTATCAAAAAAGAACCGGAGCGCCGGATTCAGCCTTAACTCCAGGGTTTTGTAGTTATCCCCGTTGGTGGTCAGGGTGGGCAGGACAAAGTCAATGGCTGTCCCGTCGGGACTTGCGGGAACCTGGTATTCGTAGCCCCCGGTTTCCGTGGCTAAGAGCAGGTACTTGCCCGTATTGGGGCCGGCGGTCAGCTCAATTTCCGCGAGGCTCCGGGGAACCGCGGGGGCCAGGTTGGCCGCGCTATCCCAATTTGTTCCACCATCGTAAAATAAAATTCCCCTTCCCTTTTGCAGAATAAAGAGATGATCGGTATAAAAGCTAGAGGCCAGGAGTCCCGTGATTAGATAGGCATCGGTGGTGTTGAGGGTATAGCCGCTTGGTGTGGAAAAGCTCCCTGAGGGGCTTGTGGATTCAAAGAGCCTGTAACCGTAGCTAACGTAGTATTTTGACCCTGCGTAGGCGGCGTCAAAGTAGGCGCTGGGGATTTTGCCCAGGTCCAAGCCGGTAACGGCGGTAGTAAGGGCGGAGGGGTTGGAAGCTGAACAGTTCCAAACGAAGTAATCCCGCTCCGGCCCGGCGCCGGTGTAGCCCAGGATAAAGGCTTGATCATTGGCAATTTTAACATCCTGGGCCGTAGCGGCGATATTATTAGTGGAGAGGGTGATTTCCGTCCAGCCTAGGGGCCAAACGCCGGGATCGGCATAATAGAGCTTTCCCGTGGGAACCGACGCGTTGGGGTTGTAAAAGACGGCGAAAACCTTCTCCGAAGTTGTTCCCGAATAAACCAGGGCGGAGCAGAGCCAGCCGGTCTCCGGCGGGTCCAGCCGTTCCCAGCGCCCCCCCTGGTTGGCGTTCAGGTGGTAATCAAAATTGTCCACCGCTCTAACCCAGTAGAGGTAACCGGTGGAGGCCACGTAGCGGTCAACATTGGGGCTGGTTTCTGTGATCTTGATCATCCCCGTGAGGGTCGCGTTGTTGGGAAGAACATTGTCGTTGAGCTTTCGCTCGTTCTCGATGGAAAAGAATATCCCCATCTCTTTGTTGGGACAGGCGGTGACCAGGCCCAGCAGAGCCGGGGCCAAGAGGAGGGTTTTAAAAAACAAGGGCTTTTTCATTTAGGAGATTCCTTATAAGTGATAGACGGCGCCTAGGCTGATTTCCAGAAAGTTACCGAACCGGGTTTGGTCCGCCAGGTCCCGAAAATGAATTTCCGGAATCCACCAGTAAACCACCTGTCCCCCCAACTCCCAGTTCCCCCTCAGGCTCCAGTAACAACCCACCCCGGGTTTTAGGATCGGGGGAAATTCAAAGAGCCTGTCCAGTTTGTTAAAGCTAAAGCCCACCCCCAGGGTGAGGGGAACGGTAAGGGGGTAAAAATCCAAAAGATAGCTGAACTTAGCCGTAATGGGAACCATGGTCAGGGTATTCTTATTGATGGTTTGGGCAAACATACCGGAGATCTGCAGCCCCAGGCGGATCCGGGAGGTTAGGTACGCGTTCCATTCAATGTAGCCCATCCCGCCGTAGCCCAACTGTTTGCCGTAGGGAATGAAATTCCCGTGATTGTCGCTGTTAAACAGGGGCATTAACAGCCCAATGCCGAAACTAAAGACGCTGTCCCCGGTGTCGTAGGTGATCCGGGTAAAGTCGTCTTCCGGCAAATCGGGATTCGGCTCCTGGGCGGCCAGCCCGGGCAGCAGGAACCCGAAAAGAATCAGAATCAGAGCTATCGATTTTTTCAAGAAAAATACCTCTTTGCTAAGACAAATTCCGGCTTTAAAGCCGCCCTTTCATTGTAACCTAAGCGCTTAGGTTTTTCAAGGCTTCAATTCTCCGGTTGCCATAGCCCCGCAAATTTGGTATAAAAAATTATGGTAAACCGCGTTACTACCCTGCCCGGCGAGTGTCCCGTGAGGAACGTGCTGGTGAGTGTTTCGGATAAAACCGGCCTCCCGGAGCTTATCCCCGTGCTGGCCGGGTTTCCCCAGGTAACTTTTTATTCCACCGGGGGAACTTTTGAAACACTAAAAAGCCTCCTGGGGTCGGAGGGCAAGGACCGGCTCATCCCGGTTTCCCGGTACACCGGCCAACCGGAGATGCAGGGGGGGCTGGTAAAAACCCTGGATTATAAGATCTACCTGGGCCTGTTAAGCGAGCCCGGCAATCCCGCCCACCGGGAGGATCAGGCAAGGACCGGGGCGGTGGAACTGGATATGGTGGTGGTGAATCTGTACCCCTTTGCCAAAACCATCGCCTCCCCCGGGGCCGATCCGGAGGCGGCCCGGGGGCAGATTGACATCGGCGGCCCCTGCCTGCTCCGGGCGGCGGCCAAGAATTTTCTCCGGGTGGCGGCGGTCTGCGATCCCGCCGATTATTCCCGGATTGCCGGGGAGCTTGCCCGCCGCCGGGGCGCCCTGGGGGTGGAAACCCGGTTCTACCTGGCGGGCAAGGTTTTTGCCCTCACCGCCGCCTACGATGCCGCCATTGCCGCCTACCTGGGGGGGCTGGACTTTGCCGCCCTATCGGCCTGCTACCCCTCCGGCGGGGAAGGCGGCCGGGGATGAAAGAGAAAGACTCCCCCCCGGGGCTCTACCGCCGGATTAACCGGGATTCCTTTCCCCCCCGGATGGAAATCAGCTTTTACGACCCCGACGGGGAGGAGAAAAGGCAGACCCTGATCTACGAAAAAGTTACCTGGTCCATCGGGGGGGAAGAACAGGGGCTGCGCTACGGGGACAACCCGGATCAGGAGGCGGTTTTCTACCGCCTCATTAACGGCAGCCTGACCCTGGGGGGGGTTTCTTCTATCCGGCCGGAGAACTACCTCTGCTCCGATCTGGAACTCCTCCAGTCGGGCAAGCATCCCGGCAAGATCAACCTTACCGATACGGACAACGCCCTCTCCATCCTCCGCTACTTTCCCGAAACCCCCGCGGCGGTGATTGTTAAACACAACAACCCCTGCGGCGCCGCCCTGGGGTCAAGCCCTTCGGAGGCCTATCACCGGGCGCTCATGGCCGACCGGGTGGCGGCCTTTGGGGGGGCGGTGGCGGTTAACCGCCGGGTAGAGGAAGACCTGGCGGAGCTTTTAACCCGCAGCTACTGCGAGGTTCTGGCGGCCCCGGATTTTTCACCCCGGGCCCTGGAGCGGCTTTCCCAAAAAAAGGACCTCCGGATCATGCAGATCCGGAACATGGACCGGCTGGAGGAATTTCAGGCCCGGCGCTGCCTGGATTTTCAATCCCTCATTGACGGGGGAATCATCGCCCAATGGTCCTTTGTTCCCCGCCAAAAATTCGAAGATTTTCTTCCTGCACAATGTACCTATCAGGGCCGGGAGTACCGGGTTAACCGCCTCCCTTCGGAGGAAGAAAAAAAAGACATGCTCTTTGGCTGGCTCGTGGAATCCGGAATTACCTCCAACTCGGTTATTTACGTGAAAGACGGCGTTACCATAGGCATCGGAACCGGCGAACAGGACCGGGTGGGGGTGGCGGAGATTGCCAGGGACAAGGCCTACCGGAAGCTGGCGGACCGCCTGGCTTGGGAAAGGCTCAACCTTCCCTTTAACCTTCTGGAGGACCCCAAAAAGCGGGACGAAATTTGGGAAGAGGTAACCGCCCTTCACGGCGGGCTTACGGGGAGCGTGATGGTGTCGGACGCCTTTTTCCCCTTTAAAGACGGCATTGAGACGGGGCTGCGGGAAGGGGTCCGGGGAGTCATTCAGCCCGGCGGTTCGGTGCGGGACTTTGAGGTGATTGAGTCCTGCAACCGGTGGGGAGCTTCCATGATTTTTACCGGGCAGCGGAGCTTTAAGCATTGACAAAAAAGGCTCATAAAGGCAAAACCCCTCAAAAAAAATCCCGCCCCTTTCCCTGGGCCGTCCTTCTGACGGGCCTTTGGGTTCTGGGTTTCGGGGCCCTGTTTTTGAGCTTTCTTTCCCTAAAAACCGGCATGGAAAACCGGGACGCCCTTTATGCCAAGGAATGGGACGATCAGGGTCAGGCCCTGGAACGGATTCGCCAGAATCTTTTTGTGCTGCGCCGGGATTCCGAAGAGGTGCGGGAACATTTAAACCTTCCCCGGTTAAGCTATCCCAGCCTGGAAGAACCGGGGCAGGGGGAGGAAGGGGAAGCCAACCCCGCTTCCCTTTTTTTCAACGCGGTGACTCTTTTGGTGGAGAACCGCCAAGCCCGGATTCGGGAGGAGGGATTCACGGCCTTTCTGGATTCCCCGGAATTTAAGGCCCTCCTGGGGGAGACAAACCTTACCATAGGCCGGACAGGGCAGGGGGCGGAACTGCGCAGCCCCAGGGGAAGGGAGTACGCCCTGGAACCCCGGGGGGAGTCCGGCGGAAACCTCACGGTTCGGTCCCGGGCCGGGGAGGAACAGGGGTTTTCCACGGTTCGGGAACTGCGGTCCTTCATTACCTTTCAGGGGGAAAATAACGACCGGTGGTACCGGGGGGAGGCCGCCGCCCGGGATGCCCTGACCCGGCTGGATCAGGAGGAGAGGATAGCTTCCCAGGTCCGGGCCAAGGACCTCTCCTGGACCCCCCTGGAGGAAACCGAAACCGCCCTCCGTCGGCGGTTGTCCGCCCCCGGCGGCCTTCCGGTTTTGGAGGCGGCCTATGACAAGGACGCCGGGCTCTATAGTCTCAGGCTTTCCGGCGGCCCGCCCGGGGAAACCGGGGACCTTTACGAATTCCGGGAAATGGCCGTCCGGGGGGCCGCGGCCTATCAGGGGAACTCCGAAAAGGCCGCCGAGGAGGCAAGCCTGGCTTACATCCGGGAGCTGGCGGGGGATCCCGGTTTTGCCGCTTTCCTGGCGGGGCAGGAACTTTCCCTGGACCTTTCCGGCCGGCAGGATGAATTTTATGATTACTTTGATCTAAGGGGCGCCGGGGGGGAGAAGCTGGGTTCCCTGGCGGTTCAGCGCCATTCCGGGGATATTTACATCATGGACGGGGATGATGTGCAAATATCCAGTTTCAGAACCCTGGGATTTTCCCAATCCTCCCTCTTTGACGGGGAGGAAAAAAAAAATTCTTCCCTGACTGATCCGGTTCCGGAGGGGGTAACGGCGCCTCCCCGGAAAACCGGAATCAATTTTGTCCTTATCGGCGCCAACGAACGGAACACCGACACCATCATGCTGATCTGCCTCCGGCCCAATTCCTCCCGGGGTACCATCATCACCATTCCCAGGGATCTCTATTATCACGGCCGCAAGATTAACAGCCTTTACCCCCGGTTCGGTCCGGAATCCTTTAAGGCCGCCCTGCAGGACATCACCGGCCAGGCGATTACCCGGTTTGTGTATATCGACATGTTTGCCTTTGCCGATGTGGTTGACCTTATCGGGGGCATCGATCTGGTCCTGGCAAAGCCCTTAATCGATCCCACCTACCGGGTAAGGAACAACGGAGTTTGGGGAACCCTTTACTATCCGGCAGGGCCGGTACATCTGGGGGGCATCGAGGCCCTGAGGGTGGCCCGCTCCCGGAACACCTCCAGCGATTTTGACCGGGCCGCCCGGCAGCAGCAGATTCTTTTAGCCATCAAAGATAAAATTTTTGCCGCCAACCTGGGGGATGTACGCCGCCTTCTGGACCTCATCAAGGTTCTCTCGTCCTACGTGGAGACGGATTTTTCGGCCCTGGAAATGCTCAACCTCTACCTGATGTACCGGGACGTGGATTGGACCACCACGGTGTTAAGCGGGCAAAACGTACTTTACAATTCCTACTCCAACACCTATTTTCTGGAACCGGGAGAAGAAGATAACTTGGACGAAGCGGACAAGGGGGCCTGGATCCTCCTGCCCCGGGATAATGACTGGACGCTGATTCCCCGGTTTATCAACGGGCTTTTGGGGAATCCCTAGGTGGGACGGTTTTTTCTGGAAAACTACGGCTGCCAGATGAATCTCTGTGAAGCGGAGAGCCTGAAGGGGCTCTTAACCGGGGCCGGCTGGGAGGAGCTCTCCGGTCCCGGCGAGGCGGACCTGGTTGTTATTAACACCTGCTCGGTACGGACCACCGCGGAGAACCGAATCCGGGGCCGCCTGGGTTTTTATAAGGGCCTCAAGGAAAGCCGCCCCTTCCTCCTGGCGGTCATGGGGTGCATGACCCAGCGTTTGGGGAGGAGATTTCGGAAAGACTGTCCCTGGGTGGACATCCTTATCGGAACTTTCGGGAAGACCGCCTTTGTCCAGGCCCTTCTGGAAAACCGGGTAAAAACCGGGGATGATTTTCTGGAAGACCGGGAGTACCCCTTTATTCCCGCCCCCCCGGGCTCCTTTAAGGCCTTTCTCCCCATCATGCACGGCTGCGACAATTTTTGTTCGTACTGCATCGTTCCCTTTGTCCGGGGCCGGGAGGTTTCCCGAAGCTCAGAGGAGATCATCCGCGAGGCCCGGCGGCTCAGCGCCCAGGGGGTGCAGGAGCTGACCCTTTTGGGCCAAAATGTCAACTCCTACCGGGAGGGGGAGATGGATTTTGCCGGACTCCTCCGGGGGCTCCTTAGGGAAACCGGGATTCCCTGGATCCGCTTTTTGAGTCCCCATCCTAAGGACTTAAGTCCCCGGCTGATCGACCTTATGGCCGGGGAAAGCCGGATCTGCCGGCATCTGCACCTGCCGGTACAGCACGGTTCGGATCGAATCCTTAAGGCCATGAACCGGGGCTACACCGCTTCCGGCTACCTGGCTTTGACGGAAGAGCTACGCCGCCGGCTTCCCGGCCTGGGCTTAACCACGGATTTTCTCATCGGCTTCCCCGGCGAAACCCCGGAGGATTTTCAGGCGGTCCTGGACTTGGCGGAAAAGGTCCGTTTTGAGGACGCCTTTACCTATTACTACAACCCCATCGAAGGGACCGCCGCCTTCGGCCTTCCGGATCAGATTCCCGAAGCGGAAAAGAAACGCCGGCTGGCCCTGCTCATTGAGTTTCAAAAAGAACTCTCCCGGGGGGAAAAACAAAGGTACCTTGGCGTCCGGACCCTGGTTTTAGGGGAGGGGCTTTCCCGTTTGAATGTCGGCGAGGTCTTGGCAAGAACAGAACAAAATAATATGTTAATCTTTAAAGGGGGAAAGGAGCGGATAGGCCGGTTTTCCCAGGTGGCTATCCTATCCCTGCGGGGAAATACCCTGGCAGGGGAGGCTGTTAACAAAAAGGAGTAAAATATGGCGGGGCGGTTTTTTTTCTTTATTTTCTGTTTGGTTATCCTTCTGATCTTTGCGGGTTTCAATTTCAAGAATGTTTCCGATATTTCCCTGGGATTCCACACCTTTAAAGAGGTTCCCATTTTCTTAAGCCTCCTCTGTTCCTTTACCCTGGGGGTCGTCTTTTCCCTTCCCTTTATCGTCTCCCACAGGCTGCGTTCCAAAACAAGGGCGGACAAAAAGGACGGCCCGCCGCCGGAATCCCCGGTTAAGGAAAAACCGGCGGCCCCGCCTAAGGCTCCTAAGGAGGGACTTTTTGGGCGCAAAAAACCCAAAAAAAACGCCGGGGAAAAAACCCAGGCCGGCAAGTTTGACGATTACCGGGGTTCCGAGGATGATCTTCCGAATCTCTAGGCCCCCCAGGGTTTCGGGATGGGCGGCGATTCTCCTTGGCCTGGGGCTCCTGAGCGCCGGGGCGGAGGAAAGCTGGCAGGAGGGGCTTAACCGGGAACAGCGGGGGGATGCCGTCGGCGCCCTGGCTTTTTACGAGGCCTGGCTAGGGACAAACCCCGGGGACCCCCAGGTTTTTGAGGTGCTAAAGCGTTTTTTAACCCTGCAGCCCAATCCCGAAGCCTTTTTTGCCCAAACCGACAAGGACTGGAACCTTTCGGGCCCCCAGCGGGGGGAGATTCTTCGCTGGGCCGGACGGGTGGCGGAGTTGGCCCGGAACCCGGAAAAGGCCAAGGAGTACTACACAAGGGCCTACAATGCCCATCCCTACCGGGAGAATCTGTACCTTCTGCTGGAGGCCGCCCAGATGTACCTCCTCATGGGAGAGGAAGAAAACGCTCAAGGGATTCTGGCCTTTGTCCGCCGGGAAGATGGGGCGGGAACCTTTGCCGCGCCCCGGCTGCTTCTGCAATCCCGGATAGCCTTTTTCAAGGACCGTCCCGATGAGGCCTACGCGTTTTGGCAGGAACTGACCGCCCCTCAAAATGCCGGTCCCGGCGGCTTGCCTTCCGGGGCTTTTGTCTGGGGCATCGCCCTCTGCCGGGCCCTGGGGAAGGACGCCGAGGCCCGGACCTGGGAGATTTCCTTCCTGGCGGAGTACCCCGGAGAGGCCCGGGCCCTTCTTGAGGGAGGCTGGGAAGCCCCTTTAGACCCCCTTTCGGTATTCGGGCTAAGCTACCCCGAAGCCCTTGGTCTTGGGCCCCCTTCGGGACCGGCTCACCAACCGGGGGAGGGCGGAAGTTCCTCACCGGCGGCGCCGGGGGCAGGAGCAGCCCAGGGACCGGCTCCGGTTTTTCGCCAAATTCAAACCGGTTCTTTTCGGGATAGGGACAACGCCCGGCAGCAGCAAGACGCCCTGTCCCGGCTGGGATTTTATCCGGAAATCCGGGAAAGCGCCGTGGACAATCGCCCCCTGTACCGGGTTGTGATTACCCGGATTCCCCCGGAAACCCTCACCGAAACCCTTAACCGGCTCCGCCAAAACGGCCTTGAGGGCTTCACCCTTCCCTGAAAAGACGGACCAACCCCCATTTAACCGCGAAGCCGAAGATGGAAGAGGAAGGCAACCACGGACCACACTGACCGCACGGACAGCTCCGCGGACAAAGAATAAAGAATTTTCACCACAAAGATAAAGTTCGTGGGATGGGGACATTTCTATTGGACGGCGACAAGATGGGGGTCTGCTGCTTGACAAATAATATAGGAGGGGGAAAGAAAGGTGGTAGAGGCAGTCGTCTTTTATCCCTCACGGAGCCCACGGAGTTCACGGGGGGGATACAAAAACTCCGAGGACCACTAACCACTTTTTCCGTCCGTGGGTCCTGTCTGTGCTGTCCGTGTCGTCCGTGGTTATCTTCCTCCGGGTTATTCCTAAGATTGAGAATTGCTATCATTCGCCAACAGCGTATTGACTCTCGTGATCCTAAAAAATCACGCCGCCGTAGCCCACAAAGGAATCCGAGGGATGAATATCGGCGCTGGAGGAGTAGCCGGTTATCCGGCCGGGGAGCCTGCCGGAGGCCCGGGCAAAGGACACCGCCGCCGCCGCCGGGCCGGGGGAGCAGGCGCTGCGCCGCCCCAGGGCCTGGGTTATGGCCTCCCCTTCCCGGCCTTCGGCGAGGGCCCGGAGAAAGGGAAGGTCGTTTTCTTCCTTGGCCCAAAGGCGTACCGCCGCCGGGGGCTGCCCCAGGAGGGGGGTCCACCCATAGTTAGGGCCGTAATGGGTGAGGTCCGTGGAGGCAACAACTCCCAGGGTTTCCCCGGTCAGCTCTTCCCAGGCCCTAAGCCGCCGGCCCAAAGCGAGGGCCGATGAGTCCGGGGGAACCCGGATCTCCACCACCGGCCGGTCCGGGAAAAAATACCGGACCAGGGGAAGCAGGACCTCGATGGTGTTGTCCCCCGGAAGGTCCTCGATCCCCGGGATCTCTTCTAAGATAAAACTCAAAAGCCCGGGGTGCCCCGGAATAACCCCGTTGGGGGCCTGAAAACCATCCCCCCCTCCGTAGCGCAGGGGCGTTCCGGGGGAAAGGTGCCCCCCCAGAACCGCCAGGGCCTTAATCTCCCGGTCGAGGAAGCCCATGGTTAAGGCGGCTAAGTTTCCGGAAAAGGCCCAGCCGGCGTGGGGGACCACGCAGGCCCTGGCCTCACCGGCGGCGATTCCCCCGGCGGCGTCAAGGAAGCCGCGGATCTGATCCTCCAGGATTTCCCGGCGGCGGGGATACCAGCCGGGGGGCAGCGCCGGTTGGCGTAGTTTCACTTTTTCCTCCCAAGGGCCGGAGAATTGAGGCCTCCCCAAAGGTCCGGTTTGGGAAGGCCGCTATTTTCTCCAAAAGCCCGGAGCTATTTTAACCGATATTAAAAAAAGTGAGTACCGGCGGTTATCCATTGAGAAGGACTGTTTCCCATCTACTCATTATTGGTTTTTTTGCCTATAATGAGCTACCCCCGCTGACGGAGTGAGTTTATGAATTCCCGGAGCGCCGTTTTTATTTTTTGTTACACCCTCCTGGTACTGGCCATCCTGGCCGGGCAGGGGTACCTTTACTATCGCAACCGCCTGGAAATCCGGGGGGCCGCCGAGAAGGCCGGCCGGGAAGCGGGACAGGTCTTTTCCGAGGCCCTCCGCCGGGGAGACCGGCCGGGAACGGAGGGCTTCTCCCGGCTGGTGAAGGGCTTTTACCAAAACTATGATAACCTCCAGTCCCTGTGCCTCTACTCCCCCGAAAAGGGGGTTTACTATTTTTACTCCCCCAACCGCAGCCGCCTTAGCCTGGAAGATTCCGCCGGTTGGTCCGGCCGACCCGTTTACCGGTCCGATCCCCGGCTGTTTTTCTCTCAATCGGTTCCCCTGGACTTAAAGCCCGGAGAGCCCCTGATCATGGCGGAAACCTCCTTCTTTTTAGGTTTTACCCGGTCCGCCTATCCCCTGGCCCGGACCCTCTTTCTGGTCCTGGCCGGTTGGCTTGTCGTGGGAGTCTTTGCCCTTGTCCTGTCTAACCCTTCTCCCAAGGCAGAGGCGGCAGAGGCGGAGAGAGAGCCCGGCGGGAAAACCCCGGAAGGAGCCTTCCCTTCCGGGGCGCCTGAACCGCCGGCAGCCAAAACCGCGGAGGCAGCCCCGGCGGACTCTCCAAAGGCGCCCTCTTGGCAGGAGGTTCTTAAGAAAACCGTCTTTGACGAGCCGGCCCTGGACCGCCCGGCCCTTGGGGAATCTCCCCTGGACTCCCCGGCGCCCCCTCCGGAGGGTTTAGAAGCGGAAAGAAGGGACAATTTTTCCCTGTACTCTGAAACAACGGGACTGGTCAGGAAAGAACTGCTGGAAGACAAGTTGAACCAGGAAATTAAGCGTTCCGCGGCCTTTGATCAGGACCTCATTTTAGTCATTTTTAGTTTCCGGGGCTGGGAAACCAAGGCTAAACTCCGGCAGTTTCAAACCCTGATTTTTGAATCCTTTCCTTACCGGGATCTGGTTTTTGATTACGCCGGGGGAGTCTTTGCTCTGATCATTCCCAACATGGATATTGAATCCGTGGCGCCGGTGCTGGAGCGGTTTCAGGCAAAAATTGAAAAGGCGGCCCCCTCGGATAACCCCGGCTTTAGGGCCGGCGCTTCTTCCCGCTGCGGCCGCCTGATCACCGCCGGCAGGCTCATGCTGGAATCCCGAAGCGCCTACCGCAAAACCCGCGCAGGGGGGGGGATCATCCTTTTTAAGATCTCCCCCAAAAAATTCCGCCGGGTTATTGCCGAAAAAAATTATATTTGATCCGGCGGCGGAGGTCCTTCGGCATAGGCTTCGTGGGGAAGGACCCGTTTCCGGGGCCTGAAATAGGTTTTGGGGGAATGATGGGCCAGATCCGAAACCCTGGTCATGTAAATGCAGGCGTACTTATCCACCTGGTCGGCATAACGGCTTTCTTCGGAACCGGCCCGGAGAATTTCCCCCCAGTAGGGGTTAAAGCACCGCTGGTAGGCCACAATTTGTTTTGAAATGAGGGCGTTAATGCTTTCAATCTGCTGCAAAAGATTTTCGGCCTCCCGTTTATTGATCCCGCCGCCCCGGCAGGCCGCCAGGTCCAGCCGGTTAAGCTCGGCCTCAAGGATCTCTTTCCGCCCCATTTTTTCATCAATTTCGTTTTGAATTCCCTGGGAGCGCCTTAAGCCCTGGATTTCCTCCTCCAGATCGGGGATCACCAGGGCAGTCCGCCAACCGCAGTTTTTCTTGATCGAAAGAACGTCCCCAAAAATGTGATCCCCAATGTAAAGAATCTCATTTCCCGACAAACCCAGGTCCTCCTGAATCCGGGAGGAACACCCCCCCTGAAAGATTCCCCCGGTAACGGGGCCCAGGTGGTTCGTCATGGCGCCGGAAACGGGGTCTACCCGGAGGAAGCGGCTTCCCCGGCTGAAAAAACCCGGCTTGTCCGCCAGGGTAATGACCAGTTCAAAGAGTTCGGACCAGTGGGAATGGTTTTTTAAGAAAGGGTTCAGGGCATAGTTGAGGAGGTCCCGGGTGTACTCGTATTCCGAGTTGGTAACGATCATGAGCTTTTTGCCCGCCCCCTTAAAGCGTTCCAGCATGAGGGCCGCCTCAGGGTCCGGATTAACGTAGCGGTCAAAATCCCGGCGCACCCTCTCTTTGAGGGAACCGTCGGCATGGAGGCTGTCGATGGCCCTGTCCATATCCTGCTGGAGCCTTTCGTAATCCGGCAGATCAAGCCCCTTTTTTTTCAGTTCCACCAACTGGGAAAAGAGAACTCCCTGGGAAATGGCAAAGGAGGTGTCCAGGCTGATAAAGCCGGGCTCCCGGAGATCCACCACCCGGTTTTCGTAAATCCGGTTTTGCTCGGCGAAGCTCACCGCTTTTAGGCCGCAGCGGCAGGACTTAACCTTGCCGTAGCGGTTAATTTGAAGGAGAAAGCCGTTGCGCCGGTCAATCACCAGCCCCACGATGGCCCGGTGAAAATCAAACTTGAGTTTGAGAATTTCCGGGGGATAGTTAAAATCCCGGGTAAGTCTGACCAGGGCCATTTGATAGCTGAGGCCCTCAAACTCCCGGACATGGTAGGGAACCAGGGTATGATCCATATCAAAGCCCAGGAGTTTTATCTTTTTTAAATTTAAGGTTCGATTAACAAAGACAGGCATAAGCCAAGGATAGCCGAAACTCCGGGGCTTGGCAAGGGGACAAAAAAAGAACCGCCGCAGCGAGCGAAGGGAATCGAACCCTCGGTACGAGCTTGGGAAGCTCGAGTATTACCATTATACGACGCTCGCCGCTGCGATTCTTGCGGAAGGGCGGCTTAAGCCCTTAGGCTTACTTTAAACCGGAATACCGGAATCTGTCAAGGCCCTTTGGGGCAATCCTTCTCAATTTTGGAAAAACCACTTTTCCCCCCAAAGAGGGAGAAAGTGGTTAGTGATTAGTGGTTAGTGGTTAGCGAGAAGAAGAATAACCACGAAGAAAGTGGATAGTGGTTAGTGGATAGTGTGGAATAGGCCGGGAACTTAGCCCCTGGAAAGCATGGATTCAATTTGTTCCGAGTTATATCCCTGCCTCACCAGATCCAGGATAGTTTTTCGCTCCTCTTCCCGGCCTTTAGCTATGCCGAGGACCTCTCCTTCTTCCCGGCCCTCCTCCCGGCCCTCTTCCCGGCCCTTTTCTAAGCCATCTTCCAAGCCTTCCTCATACCAGACTTCCTTGGCATCATCGATGTTCCATTCCTCTAGTAACATGTTTTTCACCTCCGA
>JAISRN010000070.1 GCA_031273605.1 Spirochaetales bacterium
GTTATTCCTAATTTACTTTCCGGGGATATTTTTAAGCCCAGGGATAAAAAAATGGTGAGAGCAGCCCTGGGCATGGACTCCGGTAAACAGGTGATAGGATTTGGAGCGGCATATCAAAATGATCCTGTAAAAGGTTCTCATTACTTATTAGCCGCTATCGAAAAACTGGACGCTGAAAATGGGTATTCCTGCCTGGTTTTTGGAGAGACGGAAGCCTCCTTTGCCGAGGGGATAAAAATTCCCCTGTTTGAAAGCGGAAAAATTAACAACCATGACATTCTTGCCGCCTTATATAATGCCTGTGATGTTTTTGTCTGCCCTTCAATGATTGAGAATTTGCCTAACGTATGTCTGGAAGCCCTTTTTTGCGGAATTCCGGTGGCCGCCTTTAGGACAGGGGGCATCCCGGATATCGTGGAACATAAAAAAACCGGGTACCTTGCCGAGCCCTATGATACCGGCGATCTTTATCGGGGAATACTTTATTGCCTGGACAATTACGAAGAGCTTTCCCGCTCTTCCGTTAAAAAAGCCGCCGGAGATTTTAACAGCAGGGACACCGTGAATAAGCATATCAAATTGTATGAAGAAGCGCTGAAAAGTTAAAATGGCGCCTAACCCCAAATACCCCGAGGATAAATGTCCGGCCTAAAAATAAGCGTTATAACCGCAGCCTACAACTGCGGCCAAACCATCGAAAAAGCCATAACTTCGGTAATCGATCAAGATTATCAAAACTGGGAGCACATCATTATTGACGGCGGCTCGGTTGACGGCACTGTGGATCATATCAAAAAATACGTAGAAAAGTACCCGGATAAAATTCGCTGGACTTCCGGGCCCGACCGGGGAATCTATGATGCCCTTAATAAGGGCCTTAAAATGGCATCGGGCGATATGGTAAGCATTTTAGGGGGCGATGACTGGTATGAGCCTGGGGCTTTCGCTGTTATTGCCAAAAACTATAACGGCGACGAAAGATATAAAAAAATTCTTTACGGATTGGTGAATATTCTTGAAAACGGAAAAAGCATAAAAACAGAAGGCTATCATCATGAAAATCTTAGGAACGTTACTTTAAATCACCAGGGGTGCTTTGTTGATAAAAAAATATACGAAAAATACGGCGGTTTTGACACCCAATACGCTATCTGCGCTGATTATGATTTTTTTTTGAGGGTCTGCGATTATCCGGATGTTGAATTTGTCAGCATTAAGCTGCCATTGGTTAATTTTTCCGCCGCCGGGGCCTCGTCTAACGACGGCAGGAGAACATTAGAAAATTTAAAAATTAAAAAGAAATACGGAGTGATTACAAAAAAGCAATACTTCAAAAAACTTGCAGCACAAAAAACAAAGGCGCTGGCAAAAATGATTTTTGGAGTGTAATTGTGGATTCCGGGAGATTGGTTTCCGTTATTGTTCCCGTTTTTAATGTTGAAGATTATATAACGGAGTGTTTAATGAGTTTGTGGAATCAGGATTATCATAATCTTGAAATAATTATAATTGACGATGCCTCCACCGACAAAACTATTGAAATAGCCTGCCCGGTAATTGAAAAACTAAAACAAAAATATCCGGTCCAATTTTACCGGCAGCCGGAAAATCAGGGGGTTTCGGCGGCAAGAAATCTTGGAATAATGCAATCTGCGGGGGAATACTTGTTTTTTGTGGATTCCGATGATACTTTGCCGGCCGGGGCTCTGTCAAGTTTGGTTGCCGTTCTTAGTGAGCAGGGCCAAATTAATCCGCCGGGGGGAATAGATTTTATAACGGGAAACTACATCCGCAGGGACAACAAGCCGGTACAAAAAAATGAAATTTTGCACTTTAATAATGACAACCACAAAGCCGTGCTAAAAGCCTATATGGAAAACAAATATAATATGCATGTTTGGGGAAAATTAATATCAAAGGAATTTTTGATTCAAAACAATATTTTTTTTGAACCCCGCAGGCGGCTGGAAGATGTTCTTTTTGGCTTTAAAATGGCCTACCATGCCAAATCCATAGCGACCTGCCGCGAAATAACCTACGAATACCGCATCAGGGATAAAAATTCATTAACAACTACCTATGGGTTTGATATGTGCGAAGGGGGGGTTAACAATATTGCCAAGGAAATTGAAATTTTTAATTGCAGCGAACTCTATGTTCAGTTTTATGAACATATTATTGCTTATAGCTATTACATCCTTACGGAGGCTTATATTAATAATATCACCGAAACCATCAAATTAATAAAAGCCATAAAGAGCCTTTTGGCAAAGGTAAAAAAAGGAAGGGGAACATCTTTAAAGGTTAAAATAAAAGCCATTTTGCTTGCCCTGCCGCCCGGAATATTGAATTTTGTTATGCTGCCCTATGGATTAAGGACTCCCAGTCATTGAGATTTTGGAACTGCCCCGGATATGAAAAAGATTTTTAAGAAAGTCATTAAAGGAATAATCCATCCCAATCTCGTGGCAAGCCTTTTGCTTGAAAAATGCGGAAAATCCATGCCGGATAAACCCTATTTGCAATGGCAGTTTTTCTTAAGAACGGGAAAAAAGCTGAATTTAGACCACCCGGCAACATTTAACGAAAAACTCCAATGGCTTAAACTTTATAATCGAAAAGATGAGTATACCAAAATGGCGGATAAGCTTGAAGCCCGCCGGTATGTATCCGAAAAAATCGGCGAAAACCATTTAATTCCCCTATTGGGCGTTTGGGATAACTTTGATGATATTGATTTTGAAAAGCTGCCAAATCAATTTGTGCTAAAAACAAACCATGATTCCGGAGGTTTGGTAATATGCAAAAACAAAAAAAGCCTTAACACTATGAAGGCAAAAAAGATAATAGAATCGCATTTAAAAAATAATTACTATTACGGGGGAAGGGAATGGGTTTATAAAAACATAAAACCCCGCATTGTTGCAGAAAAATACATGACCGATGAATCGGGAGATCAGTTAAAAGACTATAAGATATTTTGCTTTAACGGAACGCCAAAGTTAATTCAGGTTGATTTTGGCCGGTTTACGGCCAATCAAAAAAGAAATTATTATTCTCCGGACTGGGAATTACAGAAGTCTGTGGGCCCTGAGAAAAACACCGATCAGCCCATGGAAAAACCAGGGCGCCTTGACCGGCTTTTGGAAATTGCCGGAATTTTATCGGCCGGGCTTCCCCATTTAAGGGTTGATCTTTATGTTATCCACGATAACATTTATTTCGGAGAAATGACTTTTTATGACGGCGATGGATTTGATCCCTACCGACCTCAATGGGATAAAAAGCTCGGCGATTGGATAGCGCTGCCCCAGGAGCCGTTAAAATGAAGATCATTGTCTCTTTAACGTCCTATCCGGCAAGAATCGAAACGGTCCACCTGGTTGTGGGGAGTTTAATAAATCAAACACAAAAAGCGGATAAAATTATCCTATGGCTGGCTAAGGATCAGTTTCCCGATAGTCAAAAATTACCCAAAAATTTATTAGATTATACTTCCCGGGGATTAACCCTAGGCTGGTGCCCTCATGATATAAAATCTTATAAAAAATTGGTTCCGGCCTTAAAAGAATATCCTGAGGATATTATCATCACCGTTGATGACGATATCATATATGATCCGCATTTGATAAAAGTACTGGTGAGCGCCCATCAGAGCTATCCGAATCATATAATAGCCAACAGGATAACAAGGCTGTATGATAAAAAAAATAAATTATATGTTTTGGCTAGAGATCTTTATTATAAAAAATACGGCGGGTTTGATTATTACGATGATCTCAAAAAGGCTTCCTGCTATAACAAACTCACCGGCTGCGGCGGCGTTTTGTATCCCCCCCGGTGCCTGCACGGGGATGTTTTTTTAGAAGAAGTTTTTATGAAACTGGCGCCCACCAGTGACGATATTTGGTTTTGGCTGATGGGAGTCCGCAATAAAACCAAGGTTTGTGTTCCCCCCGGCCATTTGGCAAAACTGCATGAAATTAACGGAACCCAGGACCAGGGGCTGTCTGCAATAAATGATCACGGCGAAAAATTATTTTTTGTCCATTTAAATAGCATGCTTACTTATTACCCCGATATATTGCCCATAATGAATAGCGATAGAAAAGAAAATGAGGCTCTTATCCGTTCTTTAAAAGGGAATCTGCCCCGGCGGTTAAGAGGGCTGGCTAAAAAAGTCAGTCCCGGCAATCTGCTAAAGCATCTTAAAAGGTACCGGGGCTGAACTTTACGAATTTGAGGGTATCGATCTCATGTAAGGTAAATCAGAATGTCTAAAAAGATCTGCGTTATAGGAACAGGGTATGTGGGACTCATTGCCGCCGTGGGGCTTGCGGATTTTGGAAACGAGGTGATTGCATCGGATGTGGATGAGCGGAAAATTGAAGGGCTCAAGCAGGGGCGGGTTCCCTTCTACGAGCCGGGAATTCAAGGCTATCTGGAGCGCAATGTAAACTCCGGGAGGCTGTCCTTTACAACCGACCAGGGGCGGGGCATCCGCCGGGCGGAGGTTGTTTTTATCGCCGTGGGAACCCCAGGACAGGAGGATGGGCAGGCGGATTTAAGCCTGGTGGAGCAAGTTGTTGAAATTATTGCCGCCAACCTTAACGCGTATAAGGTAATTGTCTGCAAATCCACCGTTCCCATAGGCACTAACCGGAAAATAAAAAACCGGCTCAAGGCTTTGTTAAAAGCCGCCGACCGGGAGGCTGAGTTTGACGTGGTTTCTAATCCTGAGTTTTTAAGGGAAGGCCGGGGCGTCTATGATTTTTTTCACCCCGACCGGACAGTGCTGGGATGCGAATCCGAAAGATCCCGGCAGGTTATGACCGATGTTTACCGGACCCTAAATTTAATTTCCACCCCCTTTGTTTGGTGCAATCCGGAAACCGCCGAACTCATTAAGTATGCTTCCAATGCTTTTTTAGCTGCTAAGATCACCTTTATTAATCAAATGGCTAATTTGGCGGAAGCAGCGGGGGCGGACATTCATGTTATTGCCAAAGCTATGGGGATGGACGGGCGGATTAGCCCTAAGTTTCTGCACCCGGGGCCGGGATACGGGGGAAGCTGCTTTCCCAAGGACACCCAGGCTCTGGTTAAAACCGGCGAAGCCTGGGGCGTGGATATGAGTCTTATCCGGACGGTGATAGAGGCCAATGAAGAACAAAAAATGCGGATGGTTCGAAAATTTACCGGACTCCTGGGGGGAGACTTAACCAACAAAACCGCGGCGGTGCTGGGTTTAACCTTTAAATCCGAAACCGATGACATCCGGGAAAGCCCCGCCATTAAAATTGTCGCCGCTCTTTTAAAAGCCGGGGCCCGGGTACAGGCCCACGATCCCCAGGGCATGGCCAATTTTTCCCGGCTTTTTCCCGAAGTTAAATGCTGCCAGGATGAATTTGAAGCCCTCGCCGGGGCCGATGGAGTCCTTCTGCTTACGGAGTGGAACGAATACCGAAGCCTTGATTTGCACAAGGCCGGAAATGTCATGCGGGAAAAAATTATTCTGGATACCCGCAATCTTTTGGATCCCCGGGAGGTTAGGGCCTGGGGATTTGTGTATCAAGGAGTAGGCCGGGGTGAAGCGCCGGCGGGTCAATAGGATAAATGAAAAATTTTAAATTGCCTCAAACCGTCTTATGGCTTTGGTGGGCGGCCTCTTCCGCCGCCTTTTCCGAATCTCTGGAAAATCTTTTAAGTTATCCTCCGGAGGATTATCCGCTTTTCAATACCCTGGAGCGGGAAGACCCCCAAGACCCCCGCAGCCCGGTTCCGGAGCTTGCCCTGCTGCCGGATATGCCGGGGGCCGGAGAGATCAGGACCCGCTACCGGGCCTTGAGACCCGCGGTTACCGTGGAACAATTTTATTCTCTGCCCATGCCCCACGGGTTTTCCGCCGCCTCTGCGGAAGATCGCATAAGGCTTTTTACCAGGATGGCCAATATTTTCGGGGCTCCGGAAACCCAGGTGGGCTACACTTATCACAGTTACCGCCGGCAAAGGAATATTCCGCTGTTTGAGGCCAGCTACATTTGCGATTCCCGAGGCCGCCGGCAGGCGCCTTTGCAGTTTAGGGAAAATCAAATTCCGGGAATTTTTTCCTATAAACAATTTGTTGATGAGGCGAATTTTTCCGGGGTTGTTATGTCCCAGCGTCTATCTATTACCCCGGATTTTTTTTTGTTTACCTCTACCAACGATGATACGCTTCGCTACACCATCATTCCGGTTCTGGGTCCCGGTGAAATGCAGACGGAGCTCCTGGTTTACCCCTACCGGGACCGGCTCTGCGTTTATTCCTGTACCGAAATAAAAGAACTTAGGGTTCGGCAGATTATGGGCATAGTCATCCGTCTGGATCTCATGTTTGAAAAGAGGATGCAGACCTTGGCGGACTGGGTTACCGATCAGCTTGACTTGGAGAAATAGGGCCTTGAAAATTACCCTTTTGGTTAATTACGAGCGCATATCCCTTTATCATACTATGGAGCCTTTTTTTTTAAAGGAGTACCGGCGGCTTTTTTATTTTACTTCGTCGGCGGAATACTGCCTTACAAAAGATAAAAATAAAATTTTATTTATGGAACGCTGGTTTCAAAATGATCGCGATCCTAAGCCGCCGGATATGAATCTAATAAAAAGGCTTAGGGAAAAATATCAAACCCTGGTTTTTCTTGACGGCGCTCCCCATGCGGGAAATCATCTTTTGGAAATTATTCCCTTTGCGGACCGGTTTTTTCACAAATCCCTTTTTAAGGACCCAGGCCTTTACCGGCGCCCCCTGTATCGCCGCCGGCTGTTTTCCGACTACAGCCACCGGAAATACGGCATAACCGACGCCAGGCCGGAAATTGAAAGCCCCCTGTTTACCAGCGGAGAAAACGCCTCCCGAATTGAGCTTTCCTGGAACATCGGCCTGGGGGATTATCCCCGGCGGCATACCCGCCAGCGGATAGGCGTGGCCTTGGCCCGCGCAGGGCTTCCCGGCGCGGGGCGCAAAATTTTCAAATCCGGCCGCTGCCCGCCGCCTCCGGATTTTTCTTCGTCCCGGCGGAGGATAAAAATCCATGCCCGGCTTGAACCGGTTTTAAGCGAGTCAACGGCTTATCAGCGGCTTGTTTTTATTAAAAAAACAGTAAACAATCCCCTCTTCGTTACAGGGACGGTTTCCCAGGGCCGCTATTACCGTGAGCTTAGGGATTCCCGGATTGTTCTTTCCCCCTTTGGCTGGGGGGAGGTGTGTTTTAGGGACTTTGAGGCCATTCTGTCCGGGGCGCTCCTATTTAAGCCGGATATGTCCCACCTTGTAACCTGGCCTGACGTTTACCGCCCCGGTGAAACCTATGTGCCCCTGGATTGGGATGGGGAAGATCTGGAGGAGAAGGCGGACTATTATCTTGCCAATGACGAGGAACGCCGCCGGATTGCCGGCAATGCCTTTGAGTGTTATCGCGGGCAGCTCTCCTCCTTAGGCGAGCGTTTTGCCGGGATTTTTGCCGGCATCATCAACTAGGGCGCGGTAGATGCGCCAATACCCTTCTCCCATCTGTTTAAGATTAAAATGATCTTCCACGATCCGGCGGCTTTCCCTTCCCAGGGCCAGGGTCTTTTCCCGGTTGTCCAGGAGCTGCCTTAAAAAATTAAGCCCTTCCCCGGGGGTAGTAAAAAGAAAACCATTAATCCCCGGCCGGACCAAATCGCGGTTTCCCGGCACATCGGTTAAAAGAAGGGCGCAGGAAGCTTTCATGGCTTCCAAAACGCCATAGGGCAGCCCTTCCCATCCGGAAGTGGAAAGGTAGATAAGACTTTCGTTAAGGCAGGCCTGCACCCGGTCTCCGTCGACCCAGCCGGTCCGGCGGATATTGCCGGCGGCGAGGCGATCCTTTAAGGCCCCGTCTCCCACCCATAAAAATTCCGCCTGATTCAGCCGGGGGTCCGGGTCTTCTAAACAGCTTTGGGCAATATCATTAAACAGGGCCGGATTTTTTTGCCGGTTAGCAATACCCACAAAACAAATTTGAGCCCCCGCGGCTTTTGGAGAATTTTTTTGGGGAGAAGACCCTTCGTCCCGCAGCGGCTCGTCAATGGCGACGCCGTTGGCCACCCACAGGGCCGGGCGGCCCAAGCCCCGGTAAAGGGCCGCCTCACTTTCTCCGCAGCCGACCACCAGGCCGGAAAAACGGCCCCCCAGTTTTTCTAAAAGCCGGAAAACCTCCTGCTTCGTCCGGCTTATGTCCCGGCGGATAAAGGAGGCCCCGTGGGGGGTATAAATAACCCGGCGGATTCCCAAGAGGCGGCAGGCCAGGCGGCCCAAAAAGCCGGCCTTGGAAGAATGGAGGTGAACCACCCATTCCGGCCCGGCGCTGCAAAAAGAGGATTTCAGGCGGCGAAGGATGGAGATAAGGCTTAGAAGGGCCAGGAGATCCTTTACCGGATTAATTTCCCGGCCGGCGTACTTCCATGGTATAAAATCCACCCCAGGGGGAAATTTTTTTTTGACATTTTCCCGGGTGTCTACCCATGTTCGGGAACCATGAACCACGATATGTTTTTCTTTTCGTAATTGTTGAACTATACTTATAACGGCGGTGGTTACGCCGGAAGCAAAAGGTTCGATGATATGTACTATGGTCATAGTTTTATTAAATAAGGAATTATTTTTCTTGTCAACGAAAACCGCCGGAAATATTAAGCGGACGGGTTTTTTTAACGAAAGCGGCTTTTTTGCCGGATAGGAGAGGCTTATGGACCTGCGAAGAAGACTCTTTGTTGCCCATATTCCCATGGCTTTGGATGCTTTGGTAATTATTCTTACCTATTTTCTCACTTACCTGTTCCGAAACCAGCTTCATCGCATCGGCCTGGAAGCTCTGGTACCCTTTTCCTATTACTTTCCTATGCTGCTTTGGATTTTGGCAGTATGGATGATTCTTCTTAAGGTTTTTAACTGTTATTCCCTAAAGCAAAATCAGGTTCTTTTTGCCCAGGGGGAGGTTTTTATTAAACTTATCCTGGTAGAGGGGCTGGGTTTGGCGATCATTTCGACCCTGCTTTTCTTTCTTAATGAAAAAATGATAAGCCGTACTTTTTTACTTTTCTTTTGCCTGTTTAATTTTATTGCCATTAATCTTCTTAGGCTGATAACGACGGTGTTTCTTTCTTCAAAAATAAATAACCGCCTTCACCGGCATGTATTGGTACTGGGGAATGAGCTTATGGCAGAACAGTTTTTGGCGGTTCAGGACGAAATGCCGGAATTGCTGTTTAAGCCCGATATAAACCCGGATTTTATTTTTCCTTCGGGATGCATTCTCAAGAAAGAAGAATGGCAAAAATTAACCCAGGATGTTATGCATTACCTTATGGATCACGTTGTCGATGAAATACTTTTAGTTTTTCGCAACTTAGATCTTTTTTTGGCGGCTCCCCTTATCAACGAATGCCGCCATTTGGGGCTTGCGGCCAACATTATTTTGGATACGTCAGAAATTTATTATCCGAAAACGGAATCCGAAAAAATCGGGCCCTTTAATATTATCAGCTTTCAAAGCTACGATTACAGCCCCCTGCAGCGCCTGGTAAAGTGGCTTATGGATATGGCAGGGGGGCTTGCCGGCGTTCTTGTCTTTATTCCCGCCTATATTATCCTTGGACCGCTTATCAAGCTCACCTCTCCCGGACCGGTCCTATTCACCCAAACCCGAAAAGGAAAAAACGGCAGAGAATTTAAACTTTATAAATTCCGCACTATGTATAAGGATGCGGAAGAAAGAAAGAAGGAATTTCTGGCTCAAAACGAAATGCAGGGCCATGTTTTTAAATTAAAAGAGGATCCCCGAATTACCCCGGTGGGCAAATTTTTACGCAGAACCAGCCTGGACGAGATTCCCCAGTTTCTTAACATTTTGAAGGGGGAAATGAGTCTGGTGGGAACCCGCCCCCCCACGGTAGACGAATTTGAAGCCTACGAAGCCCGGCACCGCCGGCGCTTAAGCGTCCAGCCGGGTTTAACGGGCCTTTGGCAGGTTTCCGGCCGGAACAGGATCAGCGATTTTGAAGATATTGTAAAACTCGATACGGAATACATTGATAATTGGTCCATTTGGCTGGACATAAAGATTATCTTAAAAACTTTTACCGTTTTATTTGAGGGGAGATAATGGCAGCAAAAATAGGTTATAGTTTAATTTTGGGATGGATTTTGGCATCCCAGGCCCTTTGGGGCGCAGAACCTCCGGGGAACGAAGATCCCGGAGAGAAGATTTATTTTGACTTTACCTTTAACCTGACCGCCCAAAGGGATTATCCCTGGCTTGACGGCCAGCCCCGGCCCGTGTCCTTCTACGATTCCCTGGCCGCCGGCCTGTTTTACCGTTCCCGGTGGCTGGACCTGAATATAGACTTCAGCCTGCTGAATGATAAGCTCTATAGCCCCGAGGAGAGTTACTTCGGAGGCCGGTACTTTGCCGTCCGGGACGCCCGGATCATTTTTCATCCCAGTCTTCCCCTCCTTGGCTTAACCGGCGGGGAATTTACCCTCACCGCCGGCCGGGGACCCCACCGGGATGTGGTGGAAACCCCCTATTCGGTTTTTGTTAATGCCAATCCCCTGGCCGCCGTTCATTTGGACCTCAGTTACCGGGGAGGGGTTTTCTTTTTTACTGACCGCTGGATTCAGCTAAACGCCCGTTCCCGAAACCGCTATGCGGATTATTCCACCCCGGGCTATACCCCTCCCGCCGTCGGCTGGACGCCCTACCGGGGAACCTGGCTGGATAAGGGGGCCAACTTAAAAATTTACGGCCTTAACCTGGGCCGGTGGCGCTTTGGGTTTCAGGACCTGATCATTTACCTTAACCGCAGCTTTGACCTTGAGTTTTTCTTTAATCCCCTTCCCCAGTATTTTGTGCAGCTCATTAATTCGGCGGCGGGAAGGCCGGGGGCCACTGCGGGAAACGATAACAGTTTTATGGGGTTTTTTGCGGATGTCAAGGATGAAAAAGGTTACGCCCAGGCCCAGATTCTGATAAACGATCTTAATGTCGATTTTTTACCCTTCTTTTCTATTTCCCCCGCTATCAAAACCAAAGTGGCCTGGTCTTTGGGGGGCTACCGGGATTTTTCCTTTGGGCGGCTCGGCTTTTATCATGGCGGCGCCACTAAGTATACCTTTGCCGCCACCTACACTGCCGAACACCTGTTGAGCGGGGCCTTTGAGGGCGATACGGGTTTTATCGAAGTGCCTTACAGTATCTTTCCCTACGAGGCCACCTATGCCCCGGCCACCGAGTATACCGGCGGCGGCAGGAGCTTTGCCATTGATTATACCCGCAACTACCTGGGATACAAATACGGGGAAAACAATTTGGCCTTCCTGGTGGATTTTCAGCGGATGTTTTTTCCCCGCCGTCCCCTGGAATTCGGGCTGTACGCATCGGCGGAATGGGCGCTTAACGGCGCCAAGAGTCCCGCCAACCCCTGGCACGAAAATTATTACGCCAGCCAGTCCCCGGACCGGATATCCCTGTTAGGGGGAACGGTGGAACATCTGCTTCGCCTTCAAGCGGCCCTCCGCAAGCCCCTGCCCCTTGGCTTTATCCTTAACCTGGACTTAACCGCGGGGGTGGCGATTAACGCCATTAAACTCGTTGATGTGGCGCCCCGGTACGGCGGCTATGTGCCGGTTCCCACTGTCCCCTGGGGCGAGCCCCGGATTTACGTTCCCCAACGGGGCCTGGTGGAGCCGGTTTTTAAGCTTACCCTGGGCTTTACCTATCGCCTGCCGGTTTACTCCGGGGGCCGGTGGTTTTAGCCATGAAGTACACCCTTGCGGAAATCCGGGCCGCCCTGCCCCCGGAAAAACGCCGTTCCGATGGTCTCTGGGGCCGGTTTGTACTGCGCCCCCTCTCCTTTTACTTTACCTGGCTGGCCCTTAAACTAAGGATGGGCGCGGACGCCGTGTCCGCCCTCTCCGCCCTCGTCAGCCTGGCCTCGGCGGTTTTGTTTTCCTGCCCCGGCTTTGTCCTGCCCCTCCTGGGGGCCGCGGGGTTTAATCTTTTTTCAATTTTAGACTGCGTGGACGGCAATGTGGCCCGGATAACCAAAACCGCTGGTCCCTGGGGGGGGTGGGTGGATGCGGTTACCGGATACGCCGCCTACACGGAGGTTTTTACGGCCCTAAGCCTTTACTGTTACCTTCGCCGCCCCTGGTGGCCGGTTCTGGTTATCGGCGGCCTTACCGGGGGGGCCAATCTCCTGGCCCGGCTGGCCTATCAAAATTACCGGAGCTTTCATCCCTCCCGCTCCCTTCCCCCTACTCCTTCCCCCTCTGCCGGAAAGGTTTTTTCCCTTTCCCGGGAACAGTACCTAGCGGACCTGGTGGGAATTTCCGGTTTGCTCATGCCCGCCCTGCTGGCGGCTCACCTTCTGGGCCGGGGGATGTTCCTCATTGTGGGGTTTAATTTTTTGTTTTACGGCGGCGGCTGTCTTTTTACCCTGGGAAAGCTCGTCCGGACCTGTTATCGGGAAAGAAAGGAGGAAACGAAAAATGGAGAGTCCTAAGCTCCGGCGGATCCTCCGGGGGGGAATCCTTGTTTTTAGCGGCCTTGTGTTTTCCCTTCCTTTGTGGTCCTATCAAACTTACGAAGCCCTTTCTCCCCAGATCCGGGAAGCCCGGCGGCTGTACGCCCTAGGCGGCCGGGCCTTTCCCCTAACCGCCTTTCCCCTAACCGCCGAAACCCTGGGGGAAATCGCCGGGGAACTGGTGAGGGACCCCCGGCTTAATCCGGACCTGCGCCTGGCCGCCGCCGCCCTTCTTGAGTCCCTCCCCCTGCCTAGGGCGCAGGGGGAGGTGTTGACCGGGGCGGACCTGGGGGCGGACCTTGAGGGCGCCCTTGCCGGGGATTTTGTCGTGGAACCGGTCCGCTGGTTTTATGACCGCTTTGTGGCCTACCCCGATTTTTTTAAGCTAAAAACCTACGTTCAAAAAAAGGATCTGCCGGGGCTGCAATTTTCCCTGGGGCTAAAGCGGATCTACCGGACCGGAGAAATTCCCCCTCATAACCTTTTTTACACCCCCAACGACTGGATGAGTCTTGAAAATTTTATGATTCGCAGCGGATTTTTTGCCTGGCAAAACCAGGGTTTTGAAATCCGCCTTGGACGGTCGCCGGTTCATTACGGGGATCCCCGGTGGACCGGCTTTCTCCCCTCCTGGCGGCTTCCCTATTTAGACGCTTTGGAATACCGGTATCGCTGGGGAAACTGGGAAATGGTGAGTTCGGTTTCCGTTCTGGACAACCGCATGGGGGAGGAGGAGAGGGATTTTTTTACTTCCGGCGGCTCCCTTGCCTCCTATGGCAGCCCTGACAGGATTTACCTGGGGAGCAACCGCAAGGGAGGGGACTCCTGGTTCTATTTGGCCCCTCCTTCCTCGGATCCCTCGGCGCCCCCCCTGGGCGCTGAAAATAAACTGTCCCTGGGTTTTGGACAGACCATTATTCTTAACGCCCTGCACCGTTTTACCTGGCGGAACCGCTTCTTAAGCCTGGGGATTACCGGCAACATGGTGGCAGCCCGGGAGAATAACGCCCTTCACCTGGCGGACATCTTTCCGGTTTTTAGCTGGCACAACGCGGAAGTGGGGGGGCACAACTTTTCCCTGGTGGCGGAGGCCCTGTGGACCATCCTTCCCGGCCTGGATCTGTACTTACAGGCGGCCTACGATGACATCAGCGCCACGGACCTCCTGGGCATTGCCGATACCGCCATTCCCACCATCGACGCCTACCTGCTGGGGCTGGGCTGGGAAACCGGTCTGGCTGGCCGCCCGCTTTCGGTAAGACTGGAAGCGGGGGTTACCCACTACCTTTGGGGCAGTTTTCACGCCTACGATGAGGCCAAGGGCAACTACCTGGGCCGGGCCATCTATCGTTACCGGGCCCAGAAGGAAACCCGGATCATGCCCCTCACCAGCCCCTACGGACCGGGGGCCCGCTGGCTGGAATTAAACCTTGCCCTGGGTTCCGGCTCCTCCGGCTTAAACCTCCGGAGGGATCCCCTGGGTCCCCTTGCTTTGGAGTTGAATCTCTCTTACTTGGATCACCTTGAAGGGGTGGATCTAATCCGCCTCGATTATCCCGGGCCGGCTTCCCTAAAAAACGCCCCCCGGCTGGGGAGCTTTTCTTCCGGCCTTACCCTGGTCTATACCCTGCCCGGGGGCGGTCCCAATTCCGCGGCCTTCTATGGGGCCGCCGGGCTGAACGCCGTGGAAGGCCGCTGGTGGCCTGAGTTTCGCCTGGGGGCCCGGTGGAGGGGAACTTTTCTTCGCAGGGAGGTCTGATGCCCGCCTGGTTCCCCGCCCCTAGTAATGCAGGGAACTTTCGATGGTAATTTCGTATTTCCGGGGGTCCCCCCAATCGGGGTTGGTCAGATCGATACCGGCGCTGCCCACCGCTACCAGGCCGGGGAGCATATCCAGATAAAGAATAAAATCCGCCCCCACCGAACACCGAAAGTCCCGGCTAAACTGCAAAGATTTTTTGTTTTCCCGCCACACCAGCCCCGCGTCAAAAAAGGGCCTAACCTGGGCTTCCCCCACGTTCCGCCACGAAAGCAGGCTCACGCAAAGGTCCACATTTAAACCCAGAAAAAACTTCCCCGAAAGATCGCTGTCCGGAATCCCCCTTAACCCGCTGCCCATACCGTAAAGCACACTGTTAAGACTGTAGTCAAAAAAGAGCCGCGCCGAAGGGTTTAGCCGGTTCCAGATGTGGTAACCCGTTACGAAACCGGAGAACTGGGTGGCCCAGCCTATGTCCTGGCCTTCTACCTTGGACAGCCCATAGGAATTGGAAAGGCTTACGTTAAAGCCCTCCCTAAAGTTTTGCCGCCAGTTTGTCTCTCCCCAGCCTAGGGAATGGCTGATTCCCAGGGAATAGAGACTCTTTTCGATTCCGGAAGACTGGGTATACCCGTTCCGGGGGTTGCGGTCTTTATAGTTGTAGTAAAAAGTCCCGCTGGGACCTATGGTGTAGTTCATGCCAAAGGGCAGGGCAAAACCGGTGGAAAAGGACAAATTGGTGGAGTAGAAGGTGTAATCCTTCTCATAAGCCCGGATATTCCGCTCACTTTCAAGAAAATTGTCGGCTATCCAGTTCTTTTGGTGAAGAATTTCCAGGCTAAAACTAAGGGCGCCTATTTTGATGCCGGAAATTTTCGGGTTAAGGTACCACCGGGGAATCCACCGGGTAGCGTCGTCCTGCCACCACACTTCAAAGTTGCCCCCCAGGAAAAAACTGGTTAGGGTTCCCAGAAAGTTATAGTCGTAAATTTTGATAAGGGGGCGAATGTAAAAGTTGCCTTCTTCAAAAGCCGGTTTAATAAAGGGAATGGGGAACAGGGTCCACCGTTCTTCAACCCTCAGGGTCCCCTCATAGAAAATTTCTTCGGCGGTTTGAGAGAGGGCCTCCAGGGTGTAGGTAACGGACTTAAAAACCCGGTAATTAACCAGGGTTTGAACCTTGGATTCCATAAAGGCCGCCAGTTCACCAAAGGTTTCAAAGGTTAAGGGGGGGTGAACATTTAAAACCCGTCGCAAGGAAGCCCGCTGCGTACTGCGATCGGCCTCGTAGGTGAGGTTTTGAAGGGTGTAACGGAAAGAATCCCCCGGCGGGGCGGGCTGCCTAAACTCCTCCGGACGGCGGGCAAGGGCGGCCTCTTCCTCCTGGGCCGAAACAAACCGGGCAATGCCATTTAAAAAAAACAGGACAAAAAAGAATAAAAAACGGACTCTACCATCCCTCAAATCAATCAACAAACCACTTTATCCCAAAAAGACTTGCCCCGCTTTATCAATGGCCAGGATAGTTTTACATTCCGAACAGCGAAAACGCCCGGCCCGGGTAGCTTTGAGCTTTTTGGAACAGATAGGACATTGAAAAATCTTGGGGAAAAGGTCGGAAGCGCCGGTAGCGGCGGTTTCCCGGTTAAAAAAATCGACAGCTTCGTTTAAGTTGTCTTTAATGTTAAAAAACTGCGAAAAACCCAGAAGTTGAAACACCTCGTAAACCTTGGGCTGGATTTCCAAAAGAACCAGATCGCCCCCCCGGGGCTTGACGGCCTTGAGAAAGGCGGTAAAAGAGCCGATTCCCGTACTGGAAACGTAGTTTAAACCGCCGCAGTTGAATATCAGCTTGGTGTATCCCGCCTCTACAGCCTTGGTAACCCGCTTTTGGAAAAAGTTTGAATTGTAGGTATCAATGTAGCCTGTGAGATACAGTATGAGACAGCCTTCCACTTCCGTTACTTGCTGAAGTTTAATTTTGAGGCTCTCATCCTTTTCATCATCAAACCCAGGTATGATATCGTTGTTATTCATCTTCTTTTATCTTCCTGTTCTGAACAAACTTCTTTAAAGCCCATGATTACCGGCGCTTTTTAGGAATCCCTACTACAGATTTTATCAAAATCTTAAAATTATATCAAGATTTATCTTAATGAAGTCTGTAAAAAACAAAGGCGGACAAGGGGCACGTTTTACCGGCTGAACTTCCTAACCCGCGGTTTAGGAAGGTTTTCGTGAAAGAGTCCCCCCTGTTCCCCTTTTGGATAAATCCCTCCTAAAAAGACAAGAACAATCTAGTAAAGACTATCACAGGTAAGGAAAAAAAACCAGTCCTTTAGAAAATTTTGTTGTAAAAAATTCAATTTTGCCCCTAAAAAACCTAAAAAAACGGAAAACCAGGGGTTTTAGGGGCTTAAAATCCGGGAAAAAGGGGGATAGGATGGACCAAAGGAGCGCCTATGATTTGCCTGCCCTTTTCTCGGAATACCAAAGGCTATCCGGTAAACCCCGGCAAAATTATTGCCCTGGGGATCAATTACCGGGAACACATGGCCCATAGCCCCACCCTTAACAGCCCCGGATCCCCCCTTCCGGCGGAACCGGTAATCTTCCCCAAGGCGCCCAGTTGTCTTACCGGTCCCGGGGCGCCCATTATTTTGCCGGCCTTTATCAAAGACTATGGCTTTTCCGCGCCCCGGACGGACATGGAAGGAGAATTGGCCTTTATTATCCGGGATCGCTGCAAAAATGTTTCCCCGGAAGAGGCCTATGATCACATCCTGGGGTTTTGCTGCTTTAACGACGTGAGCCAGCGGAACCTGCAAACCGGGGACAAGGCGGGCTGGTTTAGGGGCAAGTCCCTGGATACCTTCGGACCCTTAGGACCGGTCCTGGTGGCGCCGGAGGATATGCCGGACCCCCAGAATCTGCGGATTGTTTCCCGGCTTAACGGCAGGGTGGTTCAAGAGGGCAGCACCGAGGATATGATCTTTTCGATCCGGGACATCCTATCCTTTGTTTCCCGGTGGTTTACCCTGATGCCCGGAGATATTATTTCCACCGGAACCCCCGGAGGGGTCAGCCCCCTGGCGCCCGGAGACCTCTGTGAGGTTGAGATTGAAGGAATCGGGGTTTTGGCTAACCCGGTCCGGGAGGAGACCCCCTAGGGGGAATCCCTGGTTTCGGCAAGGGTGTTTAGGTAGCGGGTGTTTTCGGCGGCGTTGATCTCGTAGGTCAGGATAACCAGCCGGTCGCCGGGGAGGATCTCCGTGTCCCCGGTGGGGAGGATTTCATTTTCCCCCCGGTTGATTCCCACCACCAGGCAGTCCGAAGGCCAGGGGACGTGTTTTACCGACCGGTGAACCATGGCGGAAGAGGGATTGGCCTGGATTTCGATGATGATCTTGCCCTTTTGCCGAATTTCGTCCTGCTCCGGCTTTCTGCCCAAGAGGATTCGGTCCAAAAGCACATCGTAAACCGCCCGGGAGCGAATCAGGTCCGAGGCCACCAGGGCGCTGAGACAGGCTAAAACCAGGCTTCCCAGGTGGTTAAAGTTTCCGCTCATCTCTAAAATCAGCACGGCCCCGGTTACCGGCGCTTTAACCACCCCGGTAAAAAAGGCCGCCATGCCGAGAATCATAAAATTAAGGTTGGAGTCCGGGGCGCTAAGGCCGGTTAAGGTTAGGACTTCCCCAAAGGCCGTGCCCAGCAGGGCCCCGCAGGCCAGGAGGGGCAGGAAGATTCCCCCGGAAGCTCCGGAGCCGTAGCAGAGGGCGGTCCAGACCATTTTGGCCAGGAGGGTTAGCAAAAGAATTGAAGGCAGGCTGCTTTCCCAGGAGAGTTTTTCAATCAGGGCATGACCGCCTCCGGTAAGATCAAAGAGGAAAAACCCCAGGGGAATTGAAATGAGAAGGGGAAGTACCGGCCGCAGAATCTGGGGAATGTGGAGCCGGGGATAGAGATCCTGAAAAAAGTACAGGAGGCGTTTAAAGAGGTCCCCCCCCAGGCCGCAGAGGATTCCCAGCAAGGCTATCCAGGGAAAGGACTCCAGGGTGAGGGGGGTTATCTCCCGGAAGTCAAAGACCGGGTCCAGCCCAAAGACCGTGGAGGCCGCCATGTTCGCCGCCCAGGAAGACCCCATGACGCAGGCTAACAGCAAGGGTGAAAAGGATTTTTGGAATTCTTCCAGGGCAAAGATAACCCCCGCCAGGGGCGCGTTAAAGGCGGCGGCAATGCCGGCGGCGGCGGCGGAGGTGATAAGGGACTTGCGTTCCCAGTTGTGCCGCCGGGTTACGGACAGCACCCCCCGGCCGACATAGGCGCCAATCTGGATCGAAGGCCCCTCCCGGCCCAGAGAAAGGCCGGCGCCCAACCCGATGATCCCGGTAATGAGTTTAAGGGGCAATTCCGAGGGCCACCTTAATTGGAGCTTTCGGAGGAGGACCCCCTTAATCTGGGGTATCCCCGATCCCTTAATCATGGGCCGAAAAGAGGCCGCCCAGCCCAAAAAAAGGCCGGCCAAAACCAGGCACAGGGCCCAAAGGGCCGTCCACCACCAGGCTTCCTGGGCAAGCCGGGCATAAAGCCAGCGTCGGCCGTCTTCCCCCCGGTTTATGCTGAGACGGAAAAACAAAACCACGAAACCCACCAAAAAACCGGTAAGGATGCTCTCGATAACAATGGCCAGCCGGGACCGGTACCAGCGGTTGACGGCGCTTGCCACATCATAGGATTGCTTGGACATGGCCTTTAACCTATCCTCTTTTTCTAAAATTCTCAAGCCCGGAGAAAAGATCAACGGAGGTTCCCTGTTTTATCCTGCCCTGCCCGGGAGTTCATTGACAAAGGTTCCCGGCTAGTGGATAATCAAACCTGAAATGATTAAAACTCTTCAGGGAGGCCATAGATCATTTTAGCCGGTAAAATTGAGGCATTTGCCCTGGCAAATTGATGGGAACAGTGGAAGCTAAGAAAAAGACAATGCTGGTGGTGGATGATGTGTCCATTAACCGGATGATTCTTACCGATCTCTTTTCGGGAGAATTTGAAGTTCTGGAGGCGCAAAACGGGCAGGAGGCCCTGGCCACTATCGGCGAATACGGCGCCGGCCTTTCCATTGTGCTTCTGGATATCGTTATGCCCGTTATGGATGGCTTCGGGGTGCTGCGGAGCATGAGCGAATCCGGGCTTATCAACACCGTCCCGGTGATCTTCATAACCGGCGAAAACGATGACGAAAAAGCCCTCATGGGTTACAGCCTGGGAGTTTCGGACCTTATTCAAAAGCCCTTTAACACGGATATTGTTTACCGGCGGGTTAATAACGTTGTGGCCCTTTATTCCCACAAGCAGGACCTGGAGCATAAGCTAAAGGAGCAGCGGGAAATGCTTCAGGCCCAGGCCCGCAAACTCCAGCAGTCCAACCAGGCCCTGATTGACGCCATCAGCTCTACGGTAGAATTTAGGGACGAAGAATCCGGGGAACACGTTAAACGGATTAGGGTTCTAACCCGGATTCTTCTGGAAGGGGCCAACAAGTACTATCCTTTAACTAAAGAAGAGATCGAAACCATCAGCAACGCATCGGTGGTTCACGATATTGGCAAAATAGCCATTCCCGACGCCATCCTTCAAAAACCCGGACGCTTAACCGCCGAGGAATTTGAAATAATGAAAACCCATACGACCAAGGGCTGCGCCATGCTCAAAACCTTTCCTATGGAAGATAAGCATTACTTTCAGTATTGTTATGATGTTTGCCGCCACCACCACGAGCGCTGGGACGGCCGGGGCTATCCCGACGGGCTGAAGGGCGACAGTATTCCGGTCTGGGCCCAGGCAACTTCAGTGGCCGATGTTTATGACGCCCTCACCGCCAAGAGGGTATATAAAGAAGCCATTCCCCATGAAAAGGCAATTAATATGATCTTAAATGGCGAATGCGGCGTTTTTAATCCCAAAATGCTGGAAAGCCTGGTTTCCGTGCAGGCTTCCCTGTCCCAAGGGGTAAAAGTGGATTAAACCAGGCGGTAAAAACGGCCTTAGCCTTCCGAGGCTAATTGGGCTATTAAGGCTTCCACTTCGGCCTTGGTTTTAACCAGAATTTCCCGGTAGTTGGCAAGGCTTTCTTCCGCGGCCTGCCCGGCTCTGAATTCGTTCATCAACTGGGTGCTGGCCTTGAAAAGGGCGGTAAGGGAAAGGTTTCCGGTAATGCCCTTGATGGTATGGGCCAAATCTCCGGCCTGGCTATTGTCCCCGGCCTTCAGCGCCGCTTCCAGGGCGTCAAACTCCTGGCCTTTAAGAAACATCCCCAGCATTTTTCCGTAGAGCTTTCGGTTGCCCCGAACCCGGCCTAAGCCCTCTTCCAAATCAATAATTGCATCAGCGATCTCGCCCCCCATAAAACACCTTCCTTATTTCGATAATAATCTAGTGCAAAGGCTTATGCTCGTTTTCGATTCATTGTCATCTAACCCAGGGGGCCTTGTCAATACGCCGCTGCCCCCGGAGAAATTTCCGGTATTTTCCGGGGGAGCTGTATGTATGATATGATGAGCAGCATCCGGGGATTATACAGATAGGCGTATTTGGCCCTTTAAGGCATCATAAAGCAGGAGTGGGAGCGCATTGGCCTGGACCGCATAATTTTACGGCTCCATGCCGCCCTGGTTGTCGGACAGCGACTCCTCTTGCGCTTTATTAAGCTTGCGTTTCGTTCAGCTTGTTTATTATGCCATCAATTTGTTCCGCCGGAACGCCGACTAAAATCAGCACCTTTATCGGCATTGACAGTACCATCTTCATATAGGCCTCATCATCGCCTGCCTTGTCTCCGGCCTTATCCCGCATTTTTGTATTCACCGACATGAGCAGATCATTTAAAACTTTTTTTCCCGCTTCGGAAGCCGCCATGTCGCTCAGCAGGGTATCCCGGGTAATCAACTTCTTTTCAATAAAGGTCGAAGTTATCTCAATTGATGTTTCACTGCGTATGTCGCGGGACGATGAACCGGCGAGAATTGTATATTTTCCGGAACGCACACGCCAGCTTTTATTCTCCGCGTCGTAATAGGCAAAATCACGATACGAAAGGCGGAAGTTAAGCGTCTTCGTTTCCCCGGGCGAAAGTTGTATTTTTTTAAATGCCTTGAGTTCTTTTATGGGCCGGATAACCCCCTTGGCGGCGGTTTGCTCGTCAGGCGCAATATAAATCTGAACGACTTCTTTACCAGCCATTTTACCGGCGGCGCTGATGTTGATATCCACGTAAACATCTTCGTTGTCAAGAAAGCTGGTTTTATTAACATGCAGGGCGGAATAAACAAAATCCGTGTACGAAAGGCCGTGCCCAAAACAGAAGAGCGGGTTTACGCGCTTTTTATCGTAATAGCGGTAGCCCACAAACAGGCCTTCGCCATAGAACGAATAATTGCCTTCGCCGGGGAACGTTAAAAAGGCGGGTGTGTCGCAGAGCCTTTCGGGGAATGTTTCCGCGAGTTTTCCGCTGGGGTTTACCGCGCCTGAAAGTATATCAAACGCCGCGCCGCCGCCCGCTTCCCCGGGCAGAAACGCCGCTAAAATGCCGTTTACCTCGC
>JAISRN010000079.1 GCA_031273605.1 Spirochaetales bacterium
AACATTACAGCTTGGGAAAAAGTACAGCCTCAGACTCAAACGCCGCATATTGAGTTGGGGGTTTGAGCAACATCTTGAGGCCGTCCTCGCTCTCTGATGTTTCATGCGTTTGTCGTGTCGCCCCCTTGACCGGAGGGGAAAAAAAAGTTACTTTTATTCTAGGTTTGGTGAGTTGTTTGTCTTATTTTATCGGCCACGGGCCGAGGATTTGGAGAGTTGAGGATTGAAAGAAGAAGTGTCCCAGGAGGCCCTGCCGGAAAAGCAGGGCTGCTGTTTTTTGTATCCCGGTCAGGGGTCCCAGTACCCCGGCATGGGCCGGGACCTCTGGGAAGCCTCCCCGAAAATTCGGGAGCTTTTCGAGCTGGCCTCGGAGATTACCCGCCGGGATATGAAGGCCCTCATTTTTGACAGTTCCGAAGAGGTTCTCAAGCGCACCGATAACACCCAGCCGGCCCTAACCTTAATTAATACCGCCTTTAAGGAGTACCTCAAAAGCCGGGGTCTGGTGTCCGCCGGCTGCGCGGGGTTTTCCCTGGGGGAATACTCGGCCCTGGAGGACGCGGGGGTCATCTCCCCGGAGGACCTTTTTAAGCTGACCGCCCTCCGGGGGCGGCTGATGCAGGCCGCGGGGGACCGGTTCGCCTCCGGGGGCGCCCCGCCGGGAATGGCCGCGGTTATCGGCCTGCCCATGGAAAAGGTGGAGGCCCTTCTGTCCTCCTCCGAAGGGGGCCTGGCGGAGGTTTTTCCGGCGAACTACAACGCCCCGGCCCAGATTGTCCTGGCGGGAACCGCCAAGGGCCTGGGGGCGGCGGAGGAAAAACTAAGGGCCGCGGGGGCCCGGCGTTTCATTCCCCTCAAGGTTTCCGCCCCCTTTCACTGCCCACTGATGGCCGAGGCGGGGGCCGCCTTTGAGGCCGAGCTGGAGGGCTACGTCTTTCACGATCCCTGCAAAAATCTTTACTCCAACGTTTCCGGCGGCCTGGTCCAAACCGGCGCCCAGGCCAAGGCCCTAGCGGCCGCCCAGGTAACCAGCCCGGTCCGGTGGACCCAGGAAGAAGAAACCCTGGGGCCGGAGTACCGGACCTTGGTAGAATGCGGGCCGGGCCAGGTTTTGGCGGGGCTGTGGAAAAACTCCGGCCTGGCGGGAAGCCGGGGGCCGGAGGTCTGCCTGCCCTGCGGCCGGCTGGAAGAGGCGGAAAGCCTGCTGGCCCGGCAGGAAAAGGGCATTTAAGGAGGCAGGAATGATATTAAAAGGAAAAAAAGCCCTGGTTACCGGGGGTTCCCGGGGAATCGGACAGGCCATTGTTAGCCAATTCCTTAGGGAAGGGGCGGAGGTCTATTTTATCAGTACCAGGGAAAGTGAATTTATGGCCGAAATGGAAGAAATTGCCGGGGCTGCGGGAAGCCGGGTTTACCGCCGGGCCGGGGATGTTTCGGATGAGCCGGGGATTACCGCGGTGGTTCAGGGCATCCTGGAGGAGTCCGGCGGCCTGGATATTCTGGTGAACAACGCGGGGATTACCCGGGACGGCCTGAGTTTTCGCATGTCCGGGGAGGATTGGGACAGGGTTATCCGCACCAACCTCTCCTCGGTCTTTTACGTTACCAAGCCCGTTTCCGCCGCGATGATCCGGGCCCGCCGGGGTTCCATCATCAACATCTCCTCCATCAGCGGAATCACCGGCAATCCGGGGCAGATCAACTACGCCTCCGCCAAGGCCGGGATTATCGGCTACACCAAAACCCTGGCCAAGGAGGCCGCCTCCCGGGGCGTGAGGGTCAACGCCATTGCGCCGGGGCTCATTGCCACCGAGATGTCCGGCAAGATAAACGAAGGGGCCAAGGAGGCCCTCAAAGCCCGGATTCCCCTGGGCCGGCTTGGCCTCCCGGAGGAGGTGGCCGCCGCGGCGGTCTTTTTGGCTTCCGAGGCGGCGGGTTACATCACCGGCCACGTCCTTAAGGTGGACGGCGGCCTGGGGATCTAGGCCCGGCGGTTTTTTGGGAAAGTATTTTATAGTGAAGTCTATTTTCAGAGGTTGCAGTTCCAAAATCTGACATTTTGGAACTGCCTCTATTGACTGCAAGGAGTGAACATGGAGACACCACGAGTCGTCGTAACGGGAATGGGAACGGTAAACCCCCTGGGCTGCGATGTGGAGAGTTTTTGGCAGGCTATTAAAGAAGGGCGGTCCGGAATCACCGTTAACGACCGGTTTGACACTAGGGATTACGCAACCAAGATAGCGGGGCTGGTGAAGAATTTCAAGGCTTCGGATTTTATGGACTCCAAGGAAGCCCGGAAAATGGCCCTCTTTACCCAGTATGCGGTGGCCGCCTCGGTCCAGGCCATGAATCAGGCCCAATTGAACCCCGGGGCCTACGACCCGGACCGGATTGGGGTGATCATCGGCAACGGCATCGGCGGCTTTGAGGTTATCGAAGATTCCCTCTATAAAATTTTCACCTCCGGGCCGTCCCGGGTTCCCCCCATGAGCATCCCCAAGCTCATTTCCAACGAGGGGCCTGCCAATGTGGCCATTAAGTTTAACTGCCAGGGGCCCTGTGCCACCGTTACCACCGCCTGCGCTTCCGGGGCGGATGCCCTGGGAATGGCGGCCCTCCTCATTAAGGCCGGGCGGGCGGATGTGGTGATTTCCGGGGGAACCGAGGCCGCGGTTACCTTTTTGGGAATTGCGGGGTTTAACGTGATTCAGGCCCTGAGCACCCGCTACAACGACCGGCCGGCACAGGCCAGCCGGCCCTTCGACAAAAACCGCGACGGCTTTGTCAACGCCGAAGGGGCGGGAATCCTGGTGCTGGAAAGCCTGGAACACGCGGCCCGCCGGGGGGCGTTTATCCTGGGAGAGTTTGCCGGATACGGCTCCACCTGCGACGCCAACCACCTCACCGCTCCCCATCCGGAAGGCCTGGGGGCCGTTAAGGCCATGAAAGAGGCCCTGAAAGAGGCGGGGTTAAGGCCGGAGGATGTAGATTACATTAATGCCCACGGCACCTCCACCCCCATCAATGATCCCATCGAAACCCAGGCCATCAAGAAAGCCCTGGGGGATCACGCTCGGCGGGTCAAAATTTCCTCCACCAAGTCCATGACCGGCCACACCATCGGCGCCGCGGGGGGGGTGGAGTCCATCGTTTCTCTCCTGGCCATCCGGGACAACTTCTTTCCCCCCACCATCAACCTGGAGGAGCCCGACCCGGAATGTGATTTGGATTACGTGCCCAACCGGGGGCAGGAGGGGAAAATTGACGTGGTAATGTCCAACTCCCTGGGCTTTGGGGGACACAACGGGGTGGTGATCTTTAAACGCTTTGTTTCGTGAGGGAAGGATGAACAAGGACGAAAACAAAAAAGGGCAGGACCTAAGCGCCCTGCTCCCCCACCGCTATCCCTTTCTTTTTGTGGACGCCATTCTTGAGGCGGACGAAAGGAGAATCATCGGAGAGCGGACCTGGACCCCGGAGGACTTCTTTTTTCAGGGGCATTTTCCGGAGTATCCCGTGGTTCCGGGGGTAATTCTTATCGAAACCCTAGCCCAGTGCGGCGGCGCGGGTTTGCGGAGTTTGGGAATCCTGAACTCCGGGGACCTTTTCTTTTTGGCCTCGATAGAAAAGGCCAAGTTCCGCAGCCAGGTCCGGCCCGGCGACAAGGTGAGGCTGGAGATTGAAAACCTCCGGATTTCCCCCAAGATGATCCGCCAAAGGGGCCTGGCCCTGGTGGGGGATGTTCCCGCCGCCGAAGCCCAGTGGCTCTGCCTGGTGGGGAAGGGCCTTTAAACCCCTGGGGTTCCTACCGGATTTTCCGTTTACGGCGGAATAGTCCAACGAGCAGTCTGGCCGTCCCGTAGGCGGTAAAAACCGTTATGATGCGGTCAAGAATATTCACCGGAAAGCGCGCAAGGATCTCCGCCGCGATAAGGCTGATATTATGGCGCACAAGCCCCAGCTTGAAAAAGGTCTCCGGCGGAAGGTCAACCAGAGGCGCGTTAAGAACAGCCTGAATGAACCAGGCGATAATACCTCCCAAAACGCTCATAAGGACGCACATGGTGAGGGAAAACAGCGCCAGCACGGTGATGATGTTAAGGATAGTCGGGGGAAGGTCTTCCCGCTCCTTCTTTTCGGCAGGGGGGCCGATAATACGGAGGCTTCCGCATTCGGCGGGAAACATCCGGCTAAAAAGACAGGTTAATACCGCCGCCGCGGCGCTGCAAATGCCGAAAAGATAGATGCCCCAGGAATCATAGCGGCAGAGGGCGGTATACGTCAGGGCGCCGGCAAGCCCCGCGCCAAGACCGCCTGAAAGGGTAACCGTAACGGTAAAAATAGTATCAAGATAGAGACCGACACCAAAACCGGAGGTTACAAGAGACATGGCGTAATCCGCCGCGCCGCCGGCTATACCCAAAAGCAGGATTTTCCAAAACCTCATGATACTACTATACAACAAATTAAATTTTTAGTTTATAGTGTGTCAATGCGGTTCTGCATAAAACACGCCCTTGTTTTGGCCCTCTGCTGGACCGCCTCTTTTTTAGCGGCGGCGGAAACCGGCATCCCAATCATCCTTAAAGGATGGATGGAAGTGGAAACCGCATTAAATGATTATATGGCAGGCGGGCAAAAGGCGGAACTCCTGGACGCCCTCCTCAGGTTCCGGGAAAAGACGGAAGCGTATTTTGAATCCCCTTATTACAGGTATTACGAGGGGTCGCGTCCAAAGAACGCGGGTTCAGGGAACAACCACCCTTTGATCGGGGAACAGGACAGGGAAACTCTGAACCGCTTGTTTGAAGCTTTTTCCGGCGCCATAACCGGGAACAACACCGGGGGAGCCCTTGACGCCGCAGTTGGCATACGGGCCATAATCCTCAAATACCAAACCCTGGAAACCGAAACATCGGACGCCGTATTTGCCCGGACCTTCTATTTTTTCGCCGTTTTTATCGTGATAATATTTATCTTGATGGTGATAATCTGGCTCCTCCAGCACAACCTTAGATTTTCCAGACGTTTGGAACGGGACAGTTCCGATTTTTCAAGACAGATTATGGCAGCCCAGGAAACAGAGCGTTCGCGGATAGCCGCCGAACTCCACGACACGGTGCTGCAAGACTTAAGCCGCCTGGCGCTTATGACCAAAAGGGCGGTAATGCCTGCGGCCGGCGAAATCCTTGCCATGGAAAACCGGATCATGTCCAACTGCCGCGGTATCTGCGAGCGCGTCATGCCGCCTGATTTCAGGCGTCTTAACCTGGAAGATTCCCTTATGGCCCTGTGTATAGACATGGAACAACGAACCGGTATAAAGTGCCGCTTGGGCGTTCAAAAAGACCTTGTCCTTGAAGGGCTTGGGCCGGAAAAACAGCTTCACTGTTACCGCATGGTTCAGGAGGCCATGACAAACATCGAAAAACACTCAGG
>JAISRN010000083.1 GCA_031273605.1 Spirochaetales bacterium
CCGCCCCGGCCCTTTCGGAAGCCTCCCCCGCCCCGGAAACGGAAGCGGCGGAGACCTCCCCACAGACCGGCAACCGGCTTTTTATTCCCCTAAGAATCCGCCCCGGTTTGGGGGAGGGGGCCGCCGAAACCCCCGCCCAGGCTGCCGCCGAAACGCCCGCCGCAGAGCCGGCCGCCGGGGAGGAGGCCGAAGCCCCTGAAATCCTCTGGCTTTGGACCGGGGCCTTAAAGCGGGTCGATCCCGCCCCGGAGGCAGCGGAAGAAGGATAACCGCGGATTAAGATAACCACGGACCACACGGACAGGAACACGGACAAATCCCGGAAAACTACCCAGCTTATGAAAAAAAGAAACCGCAAAGTCAAATAAGTCGAAGAAGGGAAGAGGAAGAAAACCACTAAATACACGAAAGACGCTAAAAAAGAGAGGTCCGTGGTTAAAGAATTGGGGCTTACGAGGGCCTTCCGGAACTAAGGTACCGCAGTTCTTTGCCGGTGAGTCCTTGAATTCGCAGCCCAAGCTGGGCGGCGTGATGCTGAACGTGCCTTATGGTGTTGATAAACAATTCCAGGCGGTGCATTTCCTTTTCCCGGCATTGTTGATAGGCATCCGCTTCGTTTAGGGCCTTAAAGGTTTCTTCCGATTTTTTGAGGCAAAAATTAAAATAGTTTTCAATTTCCTTTTTTGTGTATAGGTTTTCCGCTTTTTTATATTCCAATTCTTCGTAATCCCTAAACATTTCCTGATTTTGCCGGTGAAAGTCCTGGGCCTTAAATTCCTCCTCGTTATCCGTTAAGTAAAAATCCACGTAAAACAGGGTGTGAAAGATAACTTGACAGAAGGGGGCGTCGCCGTGACTTTCCTTCCATTGATCTTCGGGACAATCCCTGATGCTCTGTTCCAGGGTTCCCAGGGCCGCCAGCATTTGATTGTTGATTATGGTAAGCAGCTTATCCATTTTATCTCCTTGCCCCGGCCGCTCTGCGGCGGGGTCGGGGCGTTACAGATTTTTTTGGATTGCCTGCCAGATTTGTTCCTCCGTCAAGGGCTTGAAATCCGGCTTGGCAAACTCGCTTTTACAAAGGGCATAAATGGTTCTGTTGTAAGGGGCCGGAATGTTATACTTGTCGGCCAGGGCGACGAAACGGCCAATCAGGCTGTCCAGTTCGCTTACCCCCGTCCGGCGCTGCAGGATGTCCTGCGCCATGCTGCTGAGCACCATCTTGTCCAGATTTTTTTTGAAAATTCCCATCATGATAAAATCAGGCAAGGTAGCCGCCGCCTTGATCTTCCCCCAGGAGGGCATATTGTCCGCGCGATATTCCGAAACGCCCGCCGCCTTAACGATTTTTACCCCCTCGTACATGGAATTGGTGAGTATTTTTTTGAAAAGCGGCATGGAGGAAATGTCCCGGTATTTAAAGCCGACGAGGGTCGTAAAAGAATTGGTGAGGTTAATCACCATTTTACAATAGGCGGCGTCCCGTATTCTGTCGGTTACGACTGTTTGTACAGCGGGGTTCATATAGTCCCGAATGGCTTTTAACTCGTCTTGAAGCTCGTTTCCGGCGGTTCCGATCACAAAGGGGCCTTTGTTCTGGTATCCAATGACGCCAGGCTCGTCAATCCACGCGTTAAACTCAATGATGCTGTAAACAATGCGGTCAAAATACTGGGGCAAAATACTCTGGTTTTCAATGCCATTTTGCAGCCCCACAATGATGGGGCTCCCTTTTGCCTGTTCTTTGACGGATTTCGCCACTGCGTCGAGGCTGTAATTTTTAACGGCGATGGCGATAATATCGACATCGTCAACATCGGAAAGACTGTCGATGACTTTGACCGGGATATGTTCCTTTTTATCTTCTTTGCCCTGGTGATAGAGGGCGAGGCCTTTTTCCTTGAGATTGCGCGCGACCTCTCCTTGATCCAGCAGATAGACATCTTGATGGGTTTTTGAAAGCCAGCCGCACATGCAGCCTCCTAAGGCGCCGGCGCCAATGATAACCGTTTTCATAAATCCGCCTCCTATGAGGCTTTCCCAAAACTTCAGTTTTTGGGAAAGCAACTCCTGAATTCAGTAAAAAAGCGGACGATAGACCGCTTTTTACGGGAGCTAATCCAAAACCAACCGTGTTTTGGGATTTGCTCTTATTTCAGTTCAAAACTTTCATCGTAATAATCAAAACAGGCCGTCATGTGTTCTACGTATCGCAGTTGTAAGGGCATCGGGTCCGGCCGCAGTTTGGCGAGAACTTCGCCGCAGGGTGTGGCCCCCAGGGTCAAGAAAGGCTTTTTGGGCTTTTTGCCGGGGTTGAGAAGAACCCCCATATTTTTGGCGATCAGGAATTCCCCCTTGAAGTTTGTCTCTGCCTTGAGAATTCGCCCCTTTAACTTTGGGAAGAGATAGGTTGTTTCGTCCATCGGGGTCAGCTTTCCGGCCTTGGGCGCCCGGAGGCGAAAATATTCCGTTCCGTTCTCATAGGCCGCCACAACCGCTTCGCCGCCGGAAACATCTATGTCAATTTCCTGGGTTACCTTGGGCAGCCCCCAAATATTGTTGCCCCGCAGACAATTTTCTTTTGAGGTAACCGGCATGGAAAAAACATAGTAACCGCTGTAATTGTTGAACACCAGGGGCAGCAGAACGGGGCTTTTTGCTTTGCCGACTTCGACGGCTATGGTAAAGGCGATTTCGTTGTAGGGAGGAATCCCAAGGACGTTTTTATACTCATAGCAGGACACGGCCAACACCGCCCGGCTCCGGAGCGCCCGAACCGGACGGACCTTCCCGTGGGGCATCAGAGACAGGGCCGCTTCATAGGAGCAGAGAAAAATAGCCTGCACGCAGGTAACATCCCCATAGAGGGTCGGAAATTGATACTCTTTTTCTAAAGTATCGGTTAACCGGACTTTCCGGTTAACCAGGCGAAAGCGCTTATAGAAATCGTCCTGGAATTTGTCCTCGTTGGCAAGCAGCGATCCGTCAAATGAATCAAGAATTTTCATATTCCCCTCCCCATTCCGGCATTTTCAACTTAGTATATCATAATCAATTTAAATAAGCTACTTAATCAGGACAGCGGCGCGCCGATGCCCGGTAAGCGGGATTTGACTTTAAACCCCAAGAGGGTTTATTCCCTTGGGGTAAATACCCCGCCCCTTGGGGCGGTTAAAAAGAGTAAAACTATGATATAATGTGGGAATGAGTGAATACATACATAAATCTCACAATGTATCGGTATTGCTATATCACATAGTATGTCCTGCTAAGTATAGGCGTGTGGTAATAAGCGAAG
>JAISRN010000100.1 GCA_031273605.1 Spirochaetales bacterium
TACAATAAAACCGCCTCGGGGGACTATGTTCCCCTAAGCCGGAGGTGCGTGGATACCGGGATGGGGGTGGAGCGGACCAGCGCCATCCTCCAGGGCAGGAAGACGGTCTATGAAACCGAGGCCTTTCTGCCCATCCTCAAAATCCTGAAAGACCTGGCGGGGCCGGTTTCTCCGCCGTCGGCGGAAGGGTCCCTGCGGATCATCGCGGATCACCTCAAGGCGGCAGTTTTTATCCTGGGGGACGAGAGGGGAGTGCGCCCCTCCAACCTGGGACAGGGCTACATCCTGCGGCGGCTTATCCGCCGGGCCATCCGGCATGGCCGGAAAATCGGCCTGGAGGGGAATTTTTTAAACCCCTGCGCCCTGGCGGTGGCTGCCATGTACGAAGATATTTACCCTGAACTGGGGGAAAAGAAGGAGTTTATCATCCAGGAGCTTGAACGGGAAACTGAAAAATTCTTAAGCACCCTCCACAAGGGGGAGCAGGAATTTGAAAAGATGGTTCCCAACCTCCTCAAGAATCCCCAAAAAATTATCCCCGGCCGGGTGGCCTTCCGGCTCTACGATACCTACGGATTTCCCGTGGAGCTTACCCAGGAGCTGGCCGCCGAGCGGGGCCTTACAGTGGACACGGAGGCCTTTCACGAAGCCTTTGAAAAGCATCAGGAGCTTTCCAAGCAGGGTTCGGAAAAGGTTTTTAAAGGGGGCCTGGCGGACCACTCCCAAATGACCACCGCCCTTCATACCGCTACTCACCTTCTGCACAAGGCCTTGCGTACGGTGCTGGGGGATCATGTTCAGCAGAAGGGTTCCAATATCACCCCTGACCGGCTGCGGTTCGACTTTACCCATCCGGACAAACTAACGGAGGCGGAGCTAAAGCAGGTGGAGGACCTGGTAAACGCCGCCATTCAGGGGGATTTAAAAGTTACCATGGAGATCATGACCCTGGAAGAGGCCAAAGCCGCCGGCGCCCTGGCTTTTTTCGGCGACAAATACGAAGAAAAAGTTAAGGTTTACACCATCGGTGATTTTTCGAAGGAGGTCTGCGGCGGCCCCCACGTGGAACATACCGGCCTTATGGGGCGGTTTTCCATTCAAAAGGAACAGTCCTCCAGTTCCGGGGTCCGCCGGATAAGGGCCGTGCTGGAAGCATAAAATGGGGAGTACCTTGGGCAACGGCATTACTAATCTGCTTCGCATCGGAATTTTTTATGACGGTTATTATTTTTTTAAGGTTAGCAACTACTATAAATATGAACACGACCGCAAGGCCCGGATCAGCATTTCCGGGCTCCACGAGTTTATCCGCCGGGAAGTGGCCCTGGTTACGGGGACTAATTTGCGCCAATGTCAAATAATAGACGCCCATTATTTTAAAGGCCGTTCTTCCGCCAAGGATTTAGGCGAGAAGGTTCAAAGCGAAAGGATGTTTGAAGATATCCTTATGCGGGAAAACATCGTTACCCATTATCTTCCCCTGCGCTACGGAGAAAACAACCTTTTGCAGGAAAAGGGCATTGATGTATGGCTGGCCCTGGAAGCCTATGAGCTGGCTATTTACAAACGCTTTGATATTGTGGTTCTGGTGGCCAGCGACGGGGATTACATTCCCCTGGTCCGCAAGCTCCATACCCTGGGCACCCAGGTTATGCTTATCTGCTGGGACTACACCTACCACAACGAAAACGGCAACCGCATGGAAACCAAAACCTCCCGGCAGCTTTTGGAGGAGGTTTATTATCCGGTTCAGATGCACCAGCGGATTGATGACGCCATTCAGGACGCCGCCATTAAGAATTTATTTGTTACGGAAAGAAATTATTCCTCTTTTTCCGCCGATGTTAAGCCCCAGGGGGCAAACGAATCCTCCGGAAACGAATCCTCCGGCATTCCGGTAACCCAGGACGGCGAGGTTTATTCTTCCTATATTTATTCTTTAAATAACAACGGCTTTGGTTTTATCCGGGACGAGGAAAATAACAACATCTTTTTTCACTACAGTACCGTGGCCAACCGGGATTTTCAGGACCTCCAAACGGGAATGCAGGTACATTACCAGCGGGAAACCGACGAGGAGCGGAGCAAAAAAGAAGGGCTTGTCCGTTACCGGGCCCGCAGCGTTACGGTTTTGGAGTAGCCTAAAGGGAGGGCAGGTGAGAAGAAAAGACCGGGAAGTCGCCGGGGATCAGGAAAAGCTGGATATCCTTTCCCGCTGCAAGGTTTGCCGCGTCGGTTTGTCCCAGGACGGCCAGCCCTACGTTTTTCCCCTTAATTTTGGCTTTGAATTTGAAAGGGGAAACCTTGCCTTGTTTTTCCATTCCGCCGGAGAAGGAAAAAAATGGGAAATTATTAAGGGCAACCCCCGGTGCGCCTTTGAGGCGGATATTGAAAAGGGGCTTATCACGGCTCCGGCGGACTGTGAATACTCCTATGGCTACGCAAGCCTTATGGGCCTGGGGCACATAGAGATTTTAACGGACCGGGAAGAAAAAGTAAGGGGCCTGGAAAAAATAATGGCTCATCAGACCGGAAGACCTCAGGGAAGTTTTCAGTTTGAGGAAAACGCCCTGGACCATGTGAGGGTTTACCGGATGATTGTGGATGGGTGGACGGGAAAACAGCGCTCTTAAAAAAACGGCCTCCTAAGGGGATGGTGATGAAAAAAAAGTTCCTTGCCCTGTGGCTCTCCGGCGCGGTGGTTTTAGCGGTTCTGCTGGCGGCGGCGATCCTGATTATCCCCTTTGGCCGCTACGACCTAAGCCCGGCGCCTGCCCCGGAGGGGCTTTCCCCTTCCGCTGCGGCCCAAGGCCCCTTTTCCTACGGCCTTCCCCTGGACCCCCTAAGCCCCTGGCCGAAATTCCGGGCCAACGCCCTGCAAAACGGCCGGGCCCGGGTTTTGGGAAGGCCGGACCCGGAGGTGGCGCCCTGGGAGTTCCGTACCGGCAAGGGCATTTTTTCCTCGCCGGTGGTGGACGGGGAGGGGACCGTTTATATCGGTTCGGCGGACCGGCGGTTTTACGCCATTGACCGGCTGGGAAAGGTTAAGTGGAGCCTTCTTACCGGGGAGATCATTGATTCGTCGGCTCTTTTGGATGATCAGGGCCGCGTTATCTTTGGCTCCGGGGACGCTAGGGTGTACTGCCTTAACCGGGAGACCGGGGAAGTTTTGTGGACTTATCAAGCTCAAACCGCCGCCGAAGTATCCGAAGAATTCGGGATAACCACCTACAACGTTAATTGGTTTGAGGGCAACATCGGCATCCTGCCCAACGGCGACATTTTAGCCCCCAACGACAACTACCTTATTTACCGGCTAAACCGGGAAACCGGCCAGGCCGAGCAGCGCTACCTGGCCAACGAAATGGTATGGAGCCTGCCGGCGGTAAATCCGGAAACCGGCTTTATGTTTTTTGGCTCCTGCTACAATATTTCTGATAATATTTTAAGCTATACCCTGGGGGAGGGGAAAAAACGCTGGGGGAAAGGCGGCCTGGGCTTTACCGCGGCCACCCCCCTGCTGACCGGGTACCGGGAAAACGGCGGGGTTATCCTGGGCAGTTACGACGGCTATCTGCGCTGCCTAACCCAGCGGAACGGCAAAACCCTCTGGAAGCTGGGCCTTAGGGACCACATCTATGCAAGCTGCGCCCAGCTTTCCACCGGGGTTCTGATTCAGCCCTGCGCGGACGGGTCGGTTTACGCCGTGGATCCCCAAAGCGGCGGGATCCTCTGGACCTTCGATACCCTGGAGCCCATCCGCTCCTCCCCGGCCATCGGCGCCGATGACCTTATCTATTTTGGCTCCGGCGAGGGGAAGCTCTTTTGCCTGAACCCCGACGGCAGCCTGCGGTGGAGTTACCAGTGCATCCTGGAAGGCCGGAACGATTTAAACGCATCCCCCGCCTTAGGCTACGAGGGGGTCTACATTGCCGGTGAAAGCGGGGAGATATTCTTTGTGCCCTACGACTATCCCCTGCGGGAGGAGAACCGGAACAATCCCCGCTGTCAAACCGGGGCGGGGGAAAGTTTTTCCGGCGCCCCGATGGAAGACGGCGCTTTTTTAATTTACACCGCCCCCCTGGGCGGCCTTTACCCGGACCCTCCGGAAGAAATTGAAGCCAACGGGGCCATTGTTTTTAGCCTAATAGCCCGTCGGCAGGGCCGCGCCGAGCTGGGGCTTATTGACCGGAATTCTGTGCAGGTAGAAATTGAAGGAAACGGGGATTTTGAACTTCAGGTTTCGGCGGACCGGCGGTTTTTGATCCTCCTGCCCAGGGAAAGCTGGCGTCCCGGACCCTCGGGGGATCTGGCGCTGTCCCTTGCCGGGACCTATCACACCCGGCCCCGGCGGTTCGGCCTTAAATTTTTTGGGGGCAAAAATGCCGGGACCTGGACCGGGGATTTCCGCTTTCGCCTCCGGCCCCGGCCTCCCCATGGGAATCCCTTTGCCGTTCCCACCCAGGCCAGCCCCTCCGCTGCGGTGATCGAACTGCGCCGCCAATCCGTTCCCCTGCCCAGCCTGCTGCCCTCCCTTAATCAGATAGGTTTCGATTCTCTCCATTACCTGGCCGGGGCGGTGGGGGAGGCGGAGGGGAAAACCCTGTTTTGGGTGGTGGGGGGCCGCCCGGAAAACGGCGGGGCCCGGGTTGATCCGGAGACGGAGGTCCGGTTTCCCCTGCTCTTGGAATATGACAACGGCCTGGCCACCTTTTATAACGACCGGGGATTTAAAATTCAATTTGTCGGTTCCTGGGATATGCCCATTGCCGCCTACCGGATTGCCGCCGTCTACGATCCGGGGACCCAAACCTTCGGTCCGGCCCCCTCTTACACGGTAACGGCCAACTGTGATGAGATTAAATTTTACGGCATCGGTTTAAAGCTCATGGGGATGTCGGATTTTAGGACCGGCCGGATGTGGACCAGCGGCAGCATGGAACTGCTTTTTCGGGGCGCCCCGGGACCTCCCGCGGGGCTTGCCGGTCCGGGGGGCCTTCCGGTGAAGGCCGTCTATGCCGGAGGAACCATCACCCTACGGCCGGAGAGTTCCCTTCGCCGGGGAGAGGCCCTTTACAGTCTGCTGGTTCTTGATGACCGGGGCCTTCCTTTGCCCCTGTACTACGCGAAGAACACCCAGGCCGACTTTGACGCCCAAGGGGTTCTGGAAAGCCTGTCCCTTAAACTGGAAAGGGAAGAAAAGGTTCGGGGGGAAGTTGAGGTTCTGCTGATGGTGGATACCTACCCAGCCGCCCGGGCCAGGGTTTTGGTTGACTAAAGAGGGGCTTAAGGCGCGGCGAGATCGAATATCTTATTCTCCTAAAAAGAAATTGACAAGGATGCCGATAAACTGTTCAGGTATTTCCAGATTCGTTACATGTCCGGCATTAACCTTTATGTATTGACAATCTTTGATTAATGAAACCCCACGATCGGCCATTTCCTGGGACATAGCGCCATTCAATACGCCGTCTTCCAAATAATCAAAATGGGCCTGAATTAATACCGCGGGACATAGAATTTTTTGCAGGGCTTCGGCATGATCAAATCCTTCATTCCATTTTCCCGTATGAAAGGAAGCGCCAAAACGGGGATCATAATAATTCAAGCCCCTTAGCATTTCCTGCGCTGGGGCGGGAAGAAAGGCAATCTCCAGGGGCTCCCCAGGGTTGGCATCCCTATAGTTATTGACAGCAAATCTAATCAATGGCTGCCCAAAGGGTCCGGTATAGGTTTTAAAAAATTCTGTGCCGTTTTCTATCCAATAATCTAAAAAATTACCATTGAAATTTTCATTTTGAACGGCGCCATAACTGGCCGCAAAAAGTTTATCCGCAACCGTCTTTTTGATTTCCGGGTATTCAGATGAGAATAAGGGCGGATCTTCCAAAATAATTGCCTTTACCAAATCAGGCCTATTTGCCGCCAGCCAGACAGTCAGGAGGCCGCCGGACGAATTGCCTGTTACATAGACAGGCGAACCAATTACTGTTTCAATGAAACCGGCAAGGTCGTTTCCGATCTGATAGGCAGTCATCTGATAATCAGACGGACAAGTGGTTTTTCCATGACCGGGATAATCTATGGCAAATACGTGGAATTTTGTGGATAGTTCCGGTAATACTTTGCTGTAGGTGTACCAATCCAATGTTTGGGCATGCAGTAGAAGCAAGGCCGGACCATTATTCGGCCCCTCCGCGTAGTTAAAATTCACGGTTCCCGCCTGTGTTGTTTTTTCCAAAATGCCCGCCCTAGCCAGTTTCTTATCAGACGGATTTTTATACTGCTTCATGTAAGTGGTTAATACAAGAAATATAACTATCAAGGCAAGGATAAGAATCCCCATTATAACCAAGGCGATTTTAGGTTTTGTATTTGACATTGCCACTTTTTTCATTACTGTCATTTGCGAATTGAAGCTTTATTTTAGCCATTTTTATAACTCGGTGTCATTTTATCCTGATAATATTTTATTGTCAACCTTTTTGGAAAATTTATTTGTACGTATCGCCTTAGCTTTGCCTGTATTTTGCCTAACCTTCGGGCTGCGGAGGCGGTTTGGCGGCCAGGATAAGGGCTTTGCGCAGTATCATAGCAATCTTCAGGCATTTTCACTTGCCGCCGCCGGGGGCAGGCGGTAAAAGAGGAAGGGAATGGCTGAGAGGAGACAACTGGCGGCGGGGATCAGGGTGATGGACATGAAGATAAGGTTTTGCATGGAGGGAGTTACGGCAGCCCCTTCTTCGTAACCCGACAGGGAGAGCATCAGCCCGAAGACCAGCACCGACAGGGAGCCCGACAGTTTCGAGACAAAGGTCAGGCTGGAAAAGGAAATGCCGTCGTTGCGGACTCCGGTTCGCTGTTCAATGTTGTCCACCGCATCGGCAATCATTGTGGTCTGCACCACCATAAAAAGCCCCAGGGAAAGGCCGTTGACAAAGATCAGGGCCATCATAACGGCCAGGTTCTGAAAGCCTGCGAAGTACATCATCGCGTTAAAAAGGGCGCCCATCAGGGAGCTGGCCAGGATTACCTGTTTGCCGGAATATTTTTTTAATAAAACCGGCGCTCCAAAGGAGGCGGCAATCATGCCGGTAATGATGGCGCCGCCGATGAGGGTAAAGTATCCCTCGTTGTCGTAGGCTATCACCGCAAAAACCGCGCCCCCCGCCTGTACCAGGCTGCGGCCGAAGCCCACGATGGAACCCAGGAGCACCATAAAAAGGGGTTTATTTTTAATGAGGGCGTTAAAAAGGGCGCCCAAACTGACCGCCTCAAGCCGCCGGGGGGTCTGCTTCTCCCGGGTTCCGAAGAAGGCTAAGGTAAAGAGCGCCATGCCGGCGAGGGAAACCGCGATGGCGGCCAGGCTCCAGCCCCGGGAGTTGGTTTTTTCGGCAAAGCTCAGGCCCCGGGCTATCCAGGGCGCTCCCAGGGTGATAAGGCCGGTGGCAATGGCCATGATGGCCCGCACATGGGAGATGGTCCGGGTCCGCTCCCGAATATCGCTGAACACCGCCCCAATCAGGGCCCAGTAGGGAACATCGCATATTGTGTAGGCCACTCCCCAGAGTACATAGCAAACTCCAAAGAAAATCAGTTTAACCCCTTCGGCGGCCCGGGGAAGGCAAAAGAGGAGGGAGGAGAACAGGGCCACCGGGGCGGCGGAAAAAATAATGTAGGGCCGCAGTTTGCCCCAGGGGGTCCGGGTTTTATCGACCAGCCCGCCCATGAAGGGATCGTTCAGGGCGTCAAAGACTTTGGCCGCAGTGATGATCCCTGTTACCGCCGCCATACCCCGGCTGGAGATCCCGGCGTATTCCATCAGGTACATCAATAAAAAAGTAGTAACAAAGGTAAGCTCCATGCTTTGGCCGAAGCCCGCCGCGACCAGACTGAGCCGTTCTTGCTTGGGGGTAGGTTCCACGGAAGGTCTCCTGTCAAGAGGGGCTTGCCTAAAACTTCAGTTTTTGGAAAGCAGCCTCTGAATTTAATAATCCAAAACTAACTTGGGTCCGCCGCGGGGGTTAGCAGCAGAGTTTTAATTTCAAAAGGAGCAAACTCCAGATTTTGAAGGTCCGCCGGTTCCCCCGGATTTTCCAAAAAGTCCGCCTCGTCCGCCCTCCGGTGGGGAAGGATCGTTTCAACCCGGACGGTCCCTTCCCGGCCCAGGCTTTCATAGAGCCGCAGGGCCGCCCCCTTTCCGGATTCCGCCGGCTTGATGGTTTCCAGAATCACCTGGGGGCTTGAGACCCTGGCCAGACTGGGAAAGGGACCGGGGGCGGTGAGAACCGGATGATTGAGCCGGTAGGCCTCCTGAATCACCGGGCTTAAGTTCCCAGCCTCAAAGGGGCAGAAGGCGTAGGTAAAGCGATGGCTGCCCCGGTCCGCCTGGGGGTCAGGAAAGGTGGGCGCCCGGAGCAGGTTGAGACTCATAAGGCCCTTTTTAAGGCGGTGGCCGTACTTGCAGTCGTTCAAAAGGGCAAATCCCCGGCCTTCCTTTTCGACCGCGGCCCACCGGTGGGCGGAAACCTCAAACTGAGCCTTTTCTACCGGGTTATTTTCAGTGGTCCTCCGCACAATATGGCCGAATTGAATTTCACATTTAACCCTGTCCCCGTAGTCCCTGGGATAAAACTCCGCCCGGAGCATCCTGTGCCGCTCGTGCCATTCCACTTCGGTTTCAAAGAGAACCAGGTTCCGCTCATGTTCCAGAATGATTCTTTGGGTGAGGAAGGATTTGCCGAAGCGGTAGCGGCAGACCCGTTCCGCCCGGGGGCCGTTGAGGGCGGAGGTAACCGAAAAGGGCCGCAGCCGCCGCTTTCTCCGTTTCCGGTAGCGGGGGTCGATGTCCCAGGCATTGAAGGGAATTTGGAATTTATCCTTAAAAAGGATAAGCCGGTTGAGTCCCCTGTCCGCCGCCAGTTCCCGCCCCTCCGGGCCGGTACAGGAGATGATCTGTCCACCGGGGCCGAACCGCAGGGTTAAAAGGCCGTTAGAAAGGCTGTCCTTGTCCGCGGAAAGGCCGGGGAAGGGGCCTTCCGCCGGTTCCGCCGGGACTGCGGCGTAGGGGGGAATCCGGGCCCGGAACCAGGCGCCCCCGGTGTAAAAATACTCCTGCCGCTCAAAGGAGGTGAGATTGACCAGGCAGGGGGAGGCGGAATTTATCCCTGGGCCGGCGGAGCCGGGCTTGACCGGAGGGGGGAGGGCCGCCAGGGCGCCGGTGACAAACCCCTGCAGGGCGGCTTCAATTTTCCGGTAACCTTCGACGGCCTCCCGGTTGACCCGGGTGATGGAAGAACCGGGGATAATATCGTGGAACTGGTAGAGGAGTACTTCCCGCCAGGCCTCATCCAACAGGGTCCGGGGGAGGACCGCCTCTCCGGCTTTTCCGGGCAGGGCCGCGGCCAGGGCGGCCAGGACTTCGGCATTGTGGAGGAGCCTTTCGCAGAGCCGGTTATGGTATTTGTTTTGCCCCTGGGTGGTGTAGGTTCCCTGATGGGTTTCTAAGTAGAGTTCTCCCCGGTAAACCTCCCGGACTCCCCCGGCCTTGAGGGCCTCAAAAAAAGCCAGGGCCGGGGAAAGGCGAATCCGGGGCAGATCGGGAAGGCGCTTTTCCCGTTCCAGCAGTTCCAGATGGGACTCGTTGGGGCCGCCCCCGCCGTCCCCGGCGCCGTAAACCAGGAGGGCTTTTTTGAGGTAGCCTTCGGGGGACTTTTTGATTCCCTCCAGCAGATTGGCCGGTTGGGCGTGGCTGTTGTAGTCCCCTTCGGGGGGCATGTGTACCAGCACCCGGCTTTTGTCGATGCCCTCCCACCAGAAGCTGCGGTGGGGAAAGACATTCACCTTATTCCACGCAAGTTTAATAGTTGAGAAATACTCCATGCCGCATCCCCGGAGGATCTGGGGCAGGGCGGCGGAAAACCCAAAGGCGTCGGGGAGCCAGGCAATCTTCATCTCCCGGTGAAATTCTTCCCGGATAAACCGCTGGCCGTAGAGCCCCTGCCGGATGAGGGATTCTCCCCCGGGCAGGTTGGTATCGCACTCCACCCAAAAGCCCCCCTGCATTTCGATCCGCCCCGCCAGGATGGCCTCTCTAACTTTCCGGTAAATCTCCGGGTAGTTTTTCTTGGTCCACCAGAGCTGCTGGGGCTGGCTGGTACCGTAAATGTAGTCCGGATACTTTTCGATGTTTCGCAGGGCCCCGGCATAGGTCCGGGCGGCTTTGCGGATGGTTTCCCGGATGGGCCAGAGCCAGGCCAGGTCCAGGTGGCCGTGCCCCACGGCGCTTAACTCGAAGGTCCCGGCTTCCCCCTCCGGCGGCCGGGAAAAAACCGGGGCCAGAACCTCCCTGGCCGGGGCGGCCCCGGCTCGGGCAAAGCTCCGGTAAGCGGCCCTAAGCCGGGCGGCCAGTTCCCTCCGGCGGGCCCCCCGGGGCAGGGCGGCGGCCAAAAAGAGGAGGGTTAAGTAATCGTAGTAAAAGTCGTAGGCCGCCGAATCCCTTTCCCCGATGTAGGCGCCGCCGAAGCGTCCCCGGCCTAGGTTGAACATCAGGATTCCGTTGAAACTGCAATCGGCGTACAATT
>JAISRN010000112.1 GCA_031273605.1 Spirochaetales bacterium
TCTCTTTCCTTTTTCTGCTTCTCATCCTTTGGGGGCTGAGCGGCCTTGCCGCCCAATCCGCCGGAAGCCGGGGGGATGTCTATGTGGGCATCGTTTCCTTTGACCAGACCATCCACGACTTAACCGGCGGGCGGCCCCTGCTCCTTGACCAGGCCAACTATGCCGAACTTTTGCGGATTATCGATAGGGATTATAACCGGGCGGGACCGGCCGATCAGGGAACTTCCCTCTACTATGCCGTTCATAATGCCCTGGCAAACATCACCGCCAACGCTCCGGGGTACCCGGATAACCTGAGCACGGTAAACATCCTTACCTTTACCGACGGCCTGGATAACAACTCCACCAACCCCAACCTGGACCCCCTGGAAAACCAGGACTTTGCGGGGAGGCGGGTGTCGGAGTACCAAACCTACCTCCGCACCGAGCTTGCCCGGCGGAGGGTTAATGACAATCCGATAAACGCGTACGCCGTGGGGGTTCAGGGAAGGGACGTTACCGACGCCAACCAGTTCCGCACTTCCATTGAAACCATAGCCTCAAGTCCGGCCCGGGCCTACTTTCAAAGCGACTTTTCAAAACTGGTGAGCGTGTTCAATGGGATTGCCGCCGACCTGTATCAGGAAACCACCAACGTTACTTTTAATATGCTTACCCCGGCCTTTGCGGTGGGAACCAGGATACGGATGACCTTTGACGTGGCGGCCAACAACAATGAGGCTTCCGCCGCCGCGGGCTCCCAAAATTATCTGGAAGGGGAAATTATCGGTTTTGCCAACCGGCGCTATCAACTGGGCAATATTACCTACCACGGGACGGTCGCTTCCACTTCGGGGACCGTGGTTTACGGCGATCTGGATCAGCAGGGAGTCACCTATACTTTTGGGGGTTTTCAGGGTTTTGATCCCAATGACGCCCGGTCCCTTCAAAACATAAAGCAGTGGAGCATGGCGGAGGGGAGCCGGATCTGGCAGCCCAACAGCGAGTATAACATTGACCCCCGGACGGCCACCAGCGTGGAGAGCACCTCCACGGTTATCTACCTGGTTTTGGACTCCAGCAACTCCATGGACGATGAGGGCATCCGGAGCGTCCGGGAGGCGGTGAAGGAGTTCATCCGGATTTTTTACACCGGAGAAGTGACCGCTTCCCTTCCCCGGCCTGCCGCCTCTGCCCCTGCCGCCGCCCCGGAGCCCGGCGAGCCTGCGCAGGCGAAATTCTCCTTGTACGTAGACGCCGCTCCCCTGGTGGAAGGTTTGGCAGGGGGGGGCGCCGGCATAGGCATCGGTTTTAGGACCGCGGTGAACCGTGTTTTCGTCGACTCTGAATTAAACTTTGTATTCAGTACCGATGAATTTAGTTTTGCGATGGATTATAATCTACTTGCCTGCTGGTACCTCATGGGTGGGGAGGGCAAGCTGTTTATAGGGACGGCACTAGGCCTCGGAACCTGGTCGGGCCTGACGACCTTGAGCGCCTTTGTGCTGAACTTCGGCGTTGAGGCAGGCTGGACATTTAACTTTGGTTCCTTCTGGCTCGAACCCTGGTTAGGCGCCGTTACCCATCTCGGTTTTATTGAGGATTCGAACTCGCCTGACCCTGCGTATGTGGATATTGTTAACCGCAACGCCTTTAAAATAGGCGTTAGAGCCGGTTTGGCCTTGTAGGGAGACGGGAAAAACGCGAAAGGGGAGGGGGCCTCTTTTCCTTTCGCGGTTTCTCTTTTTTCCTATCCTTCGGATACGGCTAAAATCGACACATAACTTTAGTCTAAAGAATATAAACTGCGAAGCATATACTGGACCTGTTATGCGAACGTTTTTAGCAGCCACTACCAAACAGCTTGCTGCCATGGACGGCGGCAAGCATACAGCATTTTATATTACAAATAATAATTCTTTTCTAAAATATGTTTCATACAAGTCAACATATTCAGTGGAACATAACTTATTATATAATTCCAATATCTTTTTTTCGTTAAATTCTAATGGCAAAAATCTAAATGCCGATGATGCAATGTATTCAAAGGACTGTTCTATGGATATCCACTTTCTATTAAATTTTTCCGCAATGAATCCGGTTGTATTTGACCCGCCAAATATGTCAACGACTAAATCGTTCTCATCTGTAAGCATTTTAATAAAAAATTCCGGCAGCTTTTCAGGAAACCTAGCCGGATGCCCTTTAATATTTAATAACTTGCATCGTCTTAAATATAAACTGTTGGATTCCGAATTAGGTATTTGTAACAAGTTAGATGGTATTGCCCCACCATTGTCGTTTGAAAATGTTTCTGAAATATTATGACCTGACGGCCTTTCTTTTGGTTTATAATATTTTTCGGGATTTTCCAGTAATTTTTTCATCCTATCACTGTAGGGTGTTAATACATTCTTGACATTAGCTTTAGGCTACTCGGTATTTGAAAACCACCAAACTGTATTAACTGAGTCTTTTACACGAATTTTTCTTTTGTTTACCCATTCAATTGGGCTGGGTAATTTCGATGGGTTATACCAAAAAAATTCTTCCGCTAGAAAAAATCCAAGTTCATCACAAAATTTTAATGGTACCCTAAAGTTGTAAAGACTTCTGACAGGTGAATTTTTTTGATAGGCGCCACCAAGGTCTAATACAAAGCTTCCTGTGTCTTTAAGCTTTCGATAAATCAAATGGGCAAATTGAGATAACCATTCCACATATTCATATTGTTCTTTGTTACCATATTCCTTCTGATGTTGTAAAGCAAAGGGGGGACTTGTAATAACTAAATCTATTGTATTGTCTTCCATGCGGTTTAGTACATCCAAAGAATCGCAGTCAAGAATATGAGATAAAATCGGTCAATACATTATTAACCCATAGTTTTTCTACCCATCATCATATGAACCCTACAATAATTGCCAAATATAGACAAGTTCCATGGATTTTTGCTGCCTATGAAGGTATAGAAATCCGAAAAATATACCGTTTGGATCCTGCAGACATGGAACATTGGTATTCCCAATGGGAGAAAAAATGGCATGATGATGGAGGAAAAGATATTAATAATCCAAAAGTACCTTTAACGTATGTACAAGAACATGGAAAATTAATATATGATTTTTTCGTAGATCCTTTTTAAAAATAAAGACCGAAAAATCATCGCGCCAAGGATGGCGCGGATCATGGAAGACGGAAACTGGACCCCCTTGCGTTATCTAAGAAATTTTCTCAACTAGGCACGGAGGACTGGAGAGTTTTTGTATTCCCCCCCGTGAACTCCGTGCGCTCCGTGAGGTAGCCTCCATCAAAGGGTCAGCCTCGTTCCCAGGGAAAACTGAACGTCCCGGGAGGTTCCCGGCAGGTAATCCACAAAGGGCGTCGTGTCCGTGTAGGTTTTTTTGTTGGTCCGGGACACAAAGTGAAGCTCTCCAAAAACCGAAAGTTGCGCCCCCCAAAAGGGCAGGGCTAAGGGAACCTCCCCGGACAGGGAAAGGATATAGGTCTTTTCTACTACCTGACCCGAAGGGGTGGATTCCCTAATATTGGGCTCCCGGTAGTTAATCCCGTCGGTGTTGTGGGAAACCAGGGGGTTAATGGAGCCGTGGAGCATGGCAAAGAGCCCCAGGGCAAAGCGGCTTCCCCCGGCAAAGCTCAAGGATGCGTCAAACTGTCCCACTATGGCATCTCCCCCGTAGGGATAGCCGATGTATTCAATGATATATGTGTTGGTCTCCTCCAGTTCCCCCCACTTGGTGAGGGCTAAAAAATCAACGAATTCCCGGCGGTAGAGCATGGGAGTGGTGTAGGCCCCCTCCAGGGAAAGGCTTAACACCCCGGCTTTTCTCCCCAGGCGCAGGGGCAGGGCATACTCCATCCCGCCCAAAAGGCCATAGGCAGTGGCCCGGTTGGTCGGTTCGTTGGGGGCGGTGGCGTCGTCTAAAACCGCCTGAAGGTAAACATTAAAGCCCCGGAAGGCCGCCCAATCCGCTTCAATGCCGGCTATCGCGTTAAAAAGTGTATATTCGCCAAAATTATGATAAATAAAGGCGGGATTAAAGTATCTCAGGTTAAAATATTCATCCTGGTACATGACGTTTTCCGAAATCGCCAAAACCAGCCGGGGGCTTGGGCGGAATTCCAGGCGGTGCAGCAGGAAATACCGGGACTTAGGCCGGCTTTCGACCGCGCCCGGGGTGTAGAGAAACGCATCGGGGACAAAAAAGTAAATGTGCTTGTCAAAAATCACCGTTCCCAGGTCGTAGCGGAAGCGGTCAAAAAAGGCGGCAAAGCGCACAAAATTATCATATTCCCGGTGGCCCCCTAAAATCAGATTACCGCTGTGTCCGTTGCCCCAGGAAAGGCGGTCCCGGCCAAAGCTTAAGTTCCAGTGGGTTCCCCCAAAGGACAGAAGGGCCCGCTTGGGGAACCGGGGGTCCATATAATAGAGGTCCGGCGGAATGTTGTTTATCCAGGAGTCCGCGTAGGCCTGGGAATAGCGGATCATATTGTGGGGCCGGACTTCCCAGTTGCCGGGGGGATTTTGCTTTAAGGGGATGAGAGCCGCAATGCCGGCGAGATTATCATTTAGGTCAAACCGCTGGTCCGCCGTTGGATGGGTATAGTTCCAGCCGATCTGAAAATCCGAAAGTCCGTAAAACCAATCCCCCGCGGCCAGCTCCAGGGTGGTTTTGAAAAGGGGCGCCCGATCCACGAACCTCTGTATCCAGTCTTCCTCAATCACGTAGTCTTCGGTATTGCTGTGGGCGTACGTTTCCAAAGCCAAATCCACCCGGACCCCCAGGGACAAGGGAGGGGAAAAAGGGAAGCGCAGAGGCGCGGAGGCCCTTTCATTTAATTGCTCATAAAAGGGAAGGGTCATTTCAGGGAGCCTTCCCTCCAGGCGGTCAAGAATGAGCCGGGCCTCGCTCCGGGACCAGGGGCGTACCGAGGTGGGGGCGGCCAGTCCGGCGATAAGGTAGAGGTTGTCCACCCCGGCGTAGAAGGGGGAAGCGAGGGGAATGATCTCCTGCCCCTGGGCGGTCAGGGGGACCGTCAAGCCGGCCAAAAGCAGGAGGGCGGCGGGGAGAAGTTTTCTTTTCATGCTTCTCCCCCGGCGGAGATACGGGAGCTCCCTTTTAATAAATGCTTTTTCATTTTGTCCTCCTTTAAGAATAAAATAAAGAATTTTCACCACCAAGGGCACAAAGTACACAAAGGGAAAGAGGAAATTCGAGGTCCACTCTTTGTGCCCCGCTTCCAAGGATATGAAAGTTGAATAAAAAACCCAGAAAATTCCCGAAAATCTACATATCATCTTTTCTTCCACTTTGTGCCCTGGGTTCCTTTGTGGTTAAATTCTTCCTTAAATAAATTTTCAGTAAAATAAACCGGCGGCAAAAAAGATTCCGGGCAGGATAGGTTTAAGCCCTAGGCCGACCCGGATGTTTTTCCGGAGACAGAGTCTTTTTAATTGAGATGCCGCCGGGGTGTTCATGGGAACACCGAAAGCCGAAAGCCTATCGCCTCAGCCGGAAGCCCAGGTTAAACCCCAGGGGAGCCCCCGGTTTCCCCTCTTCGGCCCGGCTTAGGTCGTAGGAGTTGGCCAGGTCCAGTTGGATGTGGAAAAGCCCCATGATGCCTAATTGAAAGCTCACCCCCCAGTACCAAACCGGGGTAAACACGGCGCCCCGATCCTCCTCCCCGGTACGTCCGTAGTCGTGATCGAGCCAGTTGCCGCTGGAAAACTCGTTAAGCCGGGAAATGGTTTGGAGGTCCAAATCCATCGCAGACGAGCTGAGGCCCAGCTTGATTCCCGTAAAGGGCTCGGCAAAGAAGATCTTTTTGGAAACCTGAAGACTCGCATACCCGGAGTGAACCCCAAAGCCGATGTCCACGGTGGAATCTATCTGTGGTTTACCCGTCTCAGTAGTATAGCCTTCGACTCTCAGGGCCAGATGATAGTAGTTGTAACCCAGCCCTGCGGAAACCGAGGGGATTAGGGCGTACCACCACTGGTCTTCCGGAACGCTCCGGGGGGCGTGGGGGAGAAGGGCCAAACCGTAGCCCTCCTCGATAATCCGGTAGCGTAGGTCAACACCTAAGGCGGTAAACTCGGCGCTCACCTTGGTGGCCTCGGTCAGCCCCAGCCCCTCCCCCAACTTGCCGAGGATCGAAGTGGCATCCAGGGGCAGGCTCATCACGGAAAAGCCGATGTCAAAGGGCAGGTAGTAGCCCCCCAGGCGTACATCCGCGGCCAGCAGGGCCAGGAGGGGCAGAGTGCCCTCCTCCATCTCTCCGGCGGCCACATCATAAAGGGTTCGGGACGCATTGTTGGAGGACAGGCCGATGTTGGCCCCCAGGGTAAACTGGGGAAAGCCGGGATAAATTTGCCCGATGTAGGAGGCGGAAAAGAGATTCTGCCCTAAGTTCATCACGGGCAGCCAGTCCAGACCGGGTATCAGAAGCTCCAGGGCGTCGGCAAAATTATCGTCCACCTCGGGTGTAATCATGTCAATAACATCGTCTCTGCTTGACTGGGCGTATGCCGTCCCCAGGGCGGCGGCCAGGGCCAGGAAAATCAAAAGTATCTTTTTCATAGGGGTCTCCTGTTTTGGCTAAAAGGAATAGGTTACGCCCAGGGTCAACTGAACGTCCGACGCTTCTACGCCGCTGATATTCCCAAAGTTCTCGATGGACACAAAGTCAATCTGCCCGTACACCCGGTAGTCCGGAAGGAACTGCCAGGAACCGGTAAGGGAGAAAGCGGTCATCACGTAGGCGGCGTTCCGGGTCGTCTTCGCATCCGCATCGGCGTAGTTATCTACACCCGCGTGATTCTCCGTAATGGGCACATCGGTGGGCACGTCGGTCCGGTCGGTGTCGGTGGAATAAACCTGCGCCAGTTTGCTCCACTTGTCCCGGGTTCCGTGGGTCATTAAGAAAAGGTTGGCGGTTAAATCCAACCGGCCAAACTCCCGGTAGGAGGCCCTAAGGTTAAACACCCTAGCGTCTCCCCCCCAGCGGTAGCCTAAAAATTCTTCCCCATACTGCTGCATAGATGTCTCCGCATAACGGTTGGCCACGATGTAGGTGAGGGTGCCCCCCTTGCGTACCTCATGGAGGTACAGGTTGGGAGGGGTTTTGACATACTCAAAGGAAGCGGAGAACATCCCCCGCCAGAGGGGAAAGGCGGTTTTGGCCCCCGCCATAAAGGCCATGGTTTCCTGATTTCCTGGTGCATCTGGTTTGGGGGGATTTTCTGCCAGGGGGATGTTAAACTCATCCACCGCCATCTGGCCGTAGATGTTAAGCCGGGGCAGAATCGAAAAATCCGCCTCCAGGGCCAGCAGGGAGTTTTGGTTTGGGTTGTTGTACAGATCGTGGAGGAACATGCTGGGCAGGAGGACGTCGGGGATTATGGTTCCCGTGTCCGATTGGTACATCACAGATTCCGACAGGGCAAAGCCCAGCTTTTCCCTAAAGAGCCGCCACTCCAGCCGGTGGGCAATAAAAAGGTTTAGCCCTTCGTCGTAGGGGTTACCCGAGTAGGATTCGCCTTCTATTCCAGTGGGCTGCCACTCGTCAACCTTATAATCCATAGGACTCGTAACCGCAGTGATTTTATAATAATGCCTGGGATTGGGGAAGCTGGAAATGTTGTACATATACTTAAATGTGCCGTTGTAAAAGGTGGCCCGGGCCGCGTTGTGGTAGTGAACGTGATCCCCCACCATAAAGTTGCCGCTTTCCCCGTTGCCCCAGGAGAGGCGGTCCCGGCCAATCTGAAAGTTCCACCCCCGGCCGCCAAAGGCCACTAAGGTTCGGAAGGGGACAAAAAAGTTTAAATCCTTGAAGCCCCCGGTAAAGGGGAGGTTTAAGCCGAAGCCGTGGGCGCCGCTCCGGGTGCTGGCGGGAATCGTTACGTCCTTGTGGGGGGCCGCGGTGGTTTCGCCGTAGATCAGCCCCATCAGCGGGATTTCAAAGTAGCCGTAACCGTGGTTGGTTAGGAAAAAATCAAACTTAAAATTGGCAAAGGGCTTCAATAAATTGGGGTGGCGGATGTAGGTGTCCTGGGAAATAAACTGCTCCGTGTTATTGTGGGCAAAGACCTCGATGGTGGTCTCCCCTTCAAATTCAAAGGGCCGCTCCTGGGGCCGCAGCCCCTCCAGGGCAAAATTGTAAAACCCCAGGGCCGCTCCGGAAAGGCTGTTGGGGTCCAGTCGGCTTAACATGAGCAAAAGCTCG
>JAISRN010000166.1 GCA_031273605.1 Spirochaetales bacterium
GGTGGACGACCTCTACCTTATCGCCGGACTGGCCGCCCCCACCTCGGTCCGCCCCTGGTCCCGGAGCGAAGCCCGGCTCATTTTAGACCGGCTGGACGGGAAGCTCCCTGAGAGCCTGCTGCCCTTCTATGAACAATTAAATGAAAGGGCCGCCGCGCCCCTGCGCTTCCCCTTCTCTCCCCCCCTGTCTTTGGGAGTTAGGGCGGATTTGGCTTTGGAAATGTTCGCCCACAGCAATACCGAAGACTACGTGATTGAGGAAGACTGGGTACAGCGCTACGTGGACCGGGCGCCCCTTTTTAAAACCACCCTGGAGCTGGCCGCGGGAGATTGGTTTTACGGGGCTTCGGATTTTCAGATCGGCTGGACCTATGACCAAGTTGGGGCGGGCCTTCGGTTTAACCTGAATGATAACCCCGACGGCATTGCCGCCCTCCTCCCCCTCCGGGGCCCCTATGCCGGGGACAACCGGGTACCCTTCCCCGGTTACCGGGAGTTTTCCAACCATTACCTTTTCCACTATTCAGAGGCCTACGGGGGGCCCTGGACAACCAACATTCCCCAGGACCTTTACTACATCGACCCCCGGTTCCCCAAGCGGGCCTTTCTGTCCTTTGGGGGAACCCGCTGGAACTTAAGCTTTGGCCGGGACCGCCTCTCCTGGGGCAACGGCCGCAGCGGCAATCTGGTTTTGGGGGGGCATCGGGAATTTGATAATTTTGTGCGCTTTGCCGCCTTTTTCGAGCGGTTCCGCTACGACCTGGGAACGGTGATTTTTGACAAGCACATTTACGATTTTGTTCCCCCCGATGTGTACCGCTCCGAGCTCAAGCCCGAACCGGCGGCAAGCCCGGCCAAGTCCCGGTTCTACCTGCTGCACCGCCTGGAGTTCCGCATCGGCCCCCGGCTGGTTGTGTCGGTATCGGAAAACGTCATGTATCAGGATGAAAGTTTTGACTTAAGCTACCTTAACCCCGCCTTTATTTATCATAATTTTAATAACAGCTATCTCTTTAACGCGCTGGCCCATATTGAAGTAGACTGGACCCCCGGGCCGGGTTTTAATGTTTACCTTCAGGCGGCCCTGGACGAAGCCACCGCCCCCAACGAAACGGAGGACCGGTCCGCCGCGTGGGGCGCTCTGGGCGGGGTGGAGTACGCTCAGGCCCTGGGCATCGGGGGAAAAACGGCGGTGCTGGGCCTTTCCCTGGAGGGAATCTACACCACTCCCCTGCTCTACCGGCGGCAGTACATTGATTTTTTGACCCTTGCCTCCCGGCTGGACATGGGAAGCAATAAAAATTATGTCATTGAATACATTGGCTATCCCTACGGCGGGGATGTTATGGCCGTCCAGGGGGAGGGGTCCCTGGCTTTTGCCGGCGGGGGACGGTACTCCCTCCGCCTCTTTGCCATGCTCCACGGCTCCATGAACCCCTTTATTTCCCACAACAGCGCAGGGAATAACTACGACTACGCGGATTACGCCGGTTCCACCCCTTCGGGCCCGGTAGTGGAGAAAACCTTTATCGCCTCCCTTAAAGGGGAGTTCCCCTTAGCCCTGCCCTTTTGGGGGGCGGAACTTTCGGTTTTTGGGCAGCTTAACTTTGTGTCCCGGACCAACAAGAAAATCTACACCGACACCACGCCCTTTGTGGATTACCTGCCGGGAACCTCTCAGGACGTGCAGTTCTCCATAGGAACAAGACTGACCCTGTGATGGAGGCTATAAATGTAAATTTATTTAAGGGAGAAAACCACAAAGGGGCGCCAAGGAAGAAAGAATATAAAGTTTACCCGGGAGTCGAAGAAAACACGGTTCACCGCCAGGGGGTCCAGGTTGGGGTTGGTGGAGTTGTTATCCAGGCCGTCGGTAAAGGTAAGAATGTTTACCCTGCTCAGGTTATCCGGGTACCCCGGTCCCTATCCTAAAATCGGCGCTCCTCGGTTAATTCCACAATCCGCCGGCGGATGGAGGGGTAATCAAAGGCCTCCGCCTGCTCCCGGAGCCACCGCACCAGGTCTTCCCCCTGGCGGTACCGGTAGTGTTCCAGCCCCGTCAAGGCCTCCTCAATCCGGCGGGCGTCCAACTCCAAGGCCGCCGCGGAGAGGCGGGACAAAAGCTCCCCCGCCGGAGCATCCCGCCACTCCTTTTTTTCTTCGGGGCGGCGGGCTTCCCATTCCTCCACCACGGCTTTGAGCCGCCCCGTTAAGGCAAGGACGCCCCGGTTCAACTCCCCGTGGTTTGTCCGGACCCAGGGGGAATTACCCTCCCGGGCGGCCAATTCCAGGTCCCAGGCCAGGGCGGCGGCCTCCCCGGCGCAAACGGCATTGCAGGCCCCCTTTAAACCGTGAACCTTGATGGCATATTCCGACAGGGAGGTTTCCAGGTCTTCCCCCATCTTTTTAAGCAGCGAAGGGGTGTGGGCAGCAAAGGATTTTAAAATCCCCATGTAGACGGCCCCGGAATTGGCATAAAGGGCGAGGGCCTTGTCAAAATCGATCCCTTCCACCGGGTGTTCCAAAAGCCAAACCCCCTCGGGGCCGCCGGCCCCGCCGGTTTCGGGGTCCTTCCTTTCCGGCGCCTGAATTTCGGCCTGCATAAGGGTTTGGGCGCTTTGCTTATCCCGAATCCACTGGTTAAGAACCATATCCAACTGCTTAATATCTATGGGCTTGGAAATAAAATCGGTAAACCCGTTCCGGAAAAACATTTCCCGGTTTCCCGCTATCGCATTGGCGGTCAGCACAACAATCGGCACATCCCGGGCGTAGCTGCCTCCGATCTCATTCCTGATAATCCGGGCCGCTTCCACCCCGTCCATGCCGGGCATCATGTGATCCATGAATATCAGATCGTACCGGGGCTCTTCTTTTTTAACGGCCTCCACGGCTTCCCACCCGTCCAGCGCCGTGTCTACCTGCAGGCCGTAGGGCATAAGAAGGCCGGTCATCACATCCAGATTGGTGGGAAGGTCGTCCACCACCAGCACCTTTCCGTAGGGCATCCAGGATCGAATCAGGCTTCCCCGGGTCCGCCGCAGCTCTTCCCCGGTCCGGAACTCCATCAGTTTTTTTCCCTGCTCCGCCCCGATGGGGGTCCCGTCAACTACCCCCTGGGGCAGGGAAACCCGGAAAACACTCCCCCTGCCGAACTCGCTCTCCACCGACAGGCTTCCCCCCATCAATTCCACCAGCCCCCGGGTTATGCAAAGCCCCAGTCCGGTTCCTTCTATCTGCCGGTTGGAGGCCGCGCCAAGCTGGGTGTATTCGGAAAAGAGTTTTTTCATATCCTCCGGTTTAATCCCCCGCCCCGTATCTTCCACGGCAATTTCAAGCCGCCCGCCGGGGCTGTCTTTCCGCCAGCCTATCCGCAGCCGGACTTCCCCCTCCTCGGTATACTTAAAAGCATTGGACAAAAGATTATTAAAAATTTGTTTAATCCGCAGTTCATCCCCGCAGAGTTTTTGTGGAATAGCTTCATCTACCTCCAGTTTAAACTCTATGGGCTTTATGCCGATGCGCAAAATATTAAGCTGAATTGTGTCGCTAACCAGCAGGCAAAACTCGTAGTCCGCCGGAAAAATTTCATAATTGCCCGATTCAATCTTGGAAATATCCAAAATATCGTTAACAATTTCCAAAAGGTGAGAACCGGAGTGATATATTTTTTCCAGGTTAACCCGGGTTTTGCCGGGAGGGGGATCCTGAAGTTCCACCTCCGAAAGGCCAAGGATGGCGTTAAGGGGGGTGCGAATCTCGTGGCTCATCCGGGCCAGAAAATCGCTCTTGGCCCGGGAGGCGGATTTTGCCACTTCGGTCTGATGTTCCAGCTCCCGGGTCCGCTCCTGCACCGTGGCTTCCAGATTGACATTGACCGCCTCCAACCGGCCGTTCATCTCATCAAGCTGTTGAAACAGGCTGCCGAAACGCCGGGCCAGAATAACGGAGGTGGTTAAGGTAAAAATAAAAAAACCGTAGCTGCTAAAAAAAAGAACCCCCCGGTGGGCGTACAAGCTGCTTAGAATATCGATAGTTCCGGTAATGGACATCACAAGGATGCCGATGATGAGGTTTCCCAGGGGAGTGCGGATAAAGCAGTTTAAAACGGCCTTCCCCAAAGGGGTTCCCGGGGTTTTCCGGCTCTCCCGGACGGAAAGGAAAAAGGCATAGAACATATCGTAGCCCAGGATGTAAGCAAATTCAAAAAAATCCGATACCCACCAGATGCGGAGCAGATCGTCCCCAAAGGAACGGGGAAGGAAACACTGGGTAATGACCAGGGTCCAACAAAAAATCCAGTATAGCCGGGTAAAGAGGGTAATGCGCCCCCGGGTTAAGTGTTCCAGAAAGGAACTGAGCAGGGGCAGGGCTAAAAAAACGCTTGCATACTCTATCCGGAAGGTAATTTCGGAATTCGGGATAAGGCTGTATATGCTATGGCTTCTGGACAAAAAATAGATCCCTAGGATGATGGAAAAAAGGCCGTAATAAAGGTTATACCGGCCCTGGGGTTGATTGAAAAAAAACAGGAAGTGGTAGAATCCCACAAAAATATAAACCGCAATCAGGGCCATTATCAGGGTTTCACTGTGGCTTTTGAGGATGCTTTCGTATTCCCCAATGTAATAAAATTGTTCGTAAGTCATCCCCGTGCCGTCATGATTCGGCGGTCCGATGATCCGCAGGGCCAGGCGGTTGGTTCCCGGAACAAAGGCCCGGGGGTCCAGGGGAACGGCATTGTAACGGTAATTCCGGCCGGAACGAATTTGCCCCTGCTCATCCAGGTGTACCTCGGATCGAACCGGATGGCCGTTGAGAAAGATTTCCCAGTTTACCCCCAGGATGGAGAAAAAGATCCCCGGCGGCCCGGATCGCCGGTTGTTAATGCCCTCAAACTGCTCCGGGGAAAGGGTAAAGGGGATAACCAGGGTCCATTCCTGGTCCCCCTCCTTAAGGGGGGAGAGGAAAGGCCGGGGCTGAATTTCCGGCAATCCCAGGGCTTTTAGGCTTCCCGTCCGGCGCAGATCCGGGGCGGGGGGAACAACTGTCCAGACGCCGGAGGAGAGATCGGGCAAATCGGCGGGGGATTCAAAACCGGCTTTGGCATAGAGGGGGGATGCATTAAGATTAATATAAAGGCCGCCGGGGAATGTCGATTCGCCGTAGGCCGGTGAAAAGCCCCAGAGAAGGGGGGGCGCAAGGAAAAGCAAACTTATTAGCTTTGTTCCTTTCAATAAAAACATTATTGGCCCTATCCCCGCTTCTGTCAAGTCCGGATTGAGAATAACCACTTTTCCCCCCAAAGAGGGAAAAAGTCGACCGCACTGACAGTTCCACTGTGCAGAATTTCTTTTCCTTATCTTGTCCTCACTCTATAGTATCGTCTTCCTCCGTGTTGTCCGTGGTTAAATTTAGAATTCCTCCGAAGGAACAACCCTGCCGCTAATCAACGGCAACCCAGTTTTCCGGATAGCCATGATCGGTAACCTGGGTTACCGCCTCCTCCTCCAGGGCGCCGATAACAATGGCGGCGACAAATTTAAGGTTTCCGTAAGGGTCCAGCCGGCCGTCTCCATCAAAGCCCTCGTTGGTATTGTTAACCCCCAGGGTATAGCGGTACCCCTTGTCCTTGAGGTAGACATCTTCAATCACCTCCTCCCTGGGCTCCCGGGGATTCGTGTAGGTTGTGGTCATGTAAAAATGGGTGCCCAAGCCGTGGCTTAAAGCAGCCAAGTTAAGGTATCCGGAGGCAATCCCGGCATTGTAGTAACCCCGGTCCGCCTGCTGAGGGTGGCCCCCCGCGCTTTGATTCTGGGGATAGATCCGGTCCGAAAATACCAGAACCGTAACGGTACCGTCATGGGCATTCCAGGGGCCCACCACATCCATCTGCTGAATAGGGTCTTTAAGGACAACCATAAAGTAATCGGTTCTTCCCAGGGAGGTGGGGGTCTTAGCGACCACCCGGAAAATGTCATTAAGCTGTTCATCCGTGGGGGCGTTTTCCGGGCCGGTCTTAAACGCGGCGGAAACAACGGTTCTCCAAATTCCCTCCTCCTCCAGCCAGGCCCCCAGGCGGGACGCATCGTAGGGCGGCGGCGGCGGGGTATCCTGAAAATCGCCGGTACAGGCAATAAGGAGCAGGGAAAACAGAAGAGGAGCCGATTTTTTCATTTTGTTCTTTAAACCTCCGCAAGACCAGGAAAAACGAGTAATTTTAAGATGATTTCAAGACAGCCGGTTTTGAAACCGCCTCACTATCTAAAAGAATGCCCCATTTTTGCAGGTATGTCAAGTTCATTAATGCCCGATGTCAATTACCGGCAAAAGGGGGCTCAACCTAGGTTAATGCCGCCCATAGCCATTCTAAATTAAGGATTAACCGCTTTTTCCCCCAAAGAGGGAAAAAGTCGGCCTCACAGACAACTCCACGGACAATCAATGAACGATCCTTATGATTTCCGCTTTGGGGTAGGCACAAATTCAAACTATATTATCGTCTTCCTCCGTGCTGTCCATAAGGAAGCTTGGTTTAATCAAGGAAGCTTGGTTTAATCAAGGAAGCTTGGTTTAATCGAGGTCCGTGGTTAAATTTTGAATTCCTGCGCCCCTCCCTGCCCTTGCTTTACCGGCCCCAAAGGTAGTATAGTTACCGGGAATGAACAAAAATTACCGGACGGTCTTTGACAAGGCCATGGCGGAGGGAAAAAAGCGCAACTACCGGGAGAGCCTCAATCTTCTGGTAGAGCTGGTTTCCGCCACCGAGGCCTTCCCCCAGGCTTACCTGTACATCGGACGCTGCCTTCATTCCATGGGCCGACGGGAACAGGCCATTCAGTATTTCCGGTATTACCTGGAATTGTTTCCCCAATCCATCGGAGGCCACTTTTTCTTAGGCCGCACCTACCTGGCCCTGGGCTATTACGCCAAGGCCCTGGCTCATTTTGAGTATGTGGACCGCCGCCGGCCTCCGGAAGCTGCGGCCAAACCGGACTTTCCCCCCATTAAGGCTTTTCTGGGGCTGACCCTCTTTAAGCTGCGGCGCATCGATTCCGCGGCGGCCATCCTGGGAGAGGCGGTCGAGGAGGACCCGGATAACGAAAAAATTTACCTGGGCTACCTTAACGCCCTCTACATCCGGGGGCTTAAGGCTTTTTACCGGGACGACTTTGATTTGGCGGCCCAGATCTTCGGCTTTTTGGAAGACAAGGGGGTGGGCACCATTCTTTTGGATTTGCACCAGGCGGTAATGGAAAAGGAAGGGGAAAACTGGGAAAAATCCCTCTTCTATTTTAACCGGGCCGCCGAAAAGTCCCCCTCGGACCCCCTGATTCGCCTGCAGCAGGCGGAGCTTCTCTACCGTCTTGGCCGCCGGGACGAGGCCCTGGAGGAGTGGCAAAAAATTCCCAAGATGAACGGTTTCGATCCGGAGGATTTTAATGTCCAGGGAATTTACCGGATAATGGCCCTGGAACATTACCGCAACCAGCGATACAAGGACGCCTTCTTTTTTGCCACCCGTTCTCTCAGGCTGGAAAAGACCCCCGCCCTAAGCCTTTTGGCCGGAGAAACCGCCCGGAACCTGGGGGATTTTGAAACCGCCTTAAACCACTTTACCCAGGTCTTAAAAAGCGGCCCCTCCCCGGAGGCCCGTTACGGCCGGGCCATGGTTTTTTGGCAGCAGGGCCAATGGCAGCAGGTGATTCAGGAGCTGAACGAGGTTCTCCGGCAGACCCCCCAGGACCCCTTAAGCCGGTACTACATTACCCTGTGTCTATATAAACTAAAGACCCCCGCCAAGGAACTGCTGCCCCGGATTCAGGCGGAAATCCGGCTTTCCGGGCCGGACCCCTACCTTTTAACCGCCCTGGCCTCGGTTTACATCTCATCGGGCTACCCGGAGCTGGCGGAAAAATGGTTTTCCAAGGCCCTGCAGCTAAAGGCGGATCACGAAGAGGCCTACCACGGTCTCATAGCCCTTTTTACCGCCCTAAAGGACGAAAAAAAGCTCCTCGTCCTGTTCAAGAACTACCTGGAACAGTTTCCCGGGGACGGAACGATCCGAAGACGCTACGCCCGGCTGCTCTTTAGCCGCAAGAAGTACCCCCAGGCGGCGGAAGAACTGGAAAAACTAATCCCCCGCTACGCCAAGGATCCGGGGCTAAGGCGGCTCCTGGCCTGCTGCTACCGCCTAACCCGGCGCTACCGCGAAGCGGCCTGGCACTACCGGAATCTCCTAAAAGAAGAGCCGGAAAACCAGACCTACCTTCGATCTTTGATTTTTTCCCTGGAAAAAAACGGAGACCGGGAAAACGCCATCCGGATTCTGGACAAGGCCCTGGCCTTCCTCCCGCCCAACCCCACCCTCTTTCTCATTTACGGAGTTCTTTTAGAAAGACAAAAATCCTTTGACGCCGCCCTCAGGGCCTTTAAAACCGCCTACGACCTTTCCCCCTACGATTGGCGGACCCTTCACAATATCGGAGCGGTCTACAAAAAAAAGGGCATGACCGATTACGCGGAAACCTGGTTTTCCCGGGCCGAAAAAGTCAAAGCCAAGTGAACCCGCCGTTTTTGGCAGCGTTTTTGGGGGCTTGTTTTTTTATCTTCCTTCCTCTATAATTACCAAAGGAAAAATGAATGTACCCAAAATAGGAGGCTCTTATGGCAACCAAGGCGCTGGATCTCTTTCAGGCATACGCCCAGGGACAACTGGATAAGGAAGGGGGATACATTGTTTCTTCATTCTTTGACAATAATTCCAACTACTCCCGCTACGAAGTGGTGGCCTACGCGGGGGTTAAGGACATTACCCTTACCGCCGAGGGCTTAACTTTTCAAACCGACGGAAACAAACTTCATATTTTAGTTGAACCGGCCAACTACGCAAAAAAATTCATCGAGCCTGTCTCCCGGGAAACCGGGGAGTCCATTCCCCACCGGTTTTCCGAACTAAACATCTTTAGCGCCAAAAACCAGTCTAAGGTTATGGTAAGCAAAAAACCGGTGATCACCTACTCTTCTTTTACCATCCTGAATCCTTCGGGGATGAATTTCAGCATCATTTTTTACAACCTTCCCGATGTGCTGGCCAGCCTGCAGCTCTTTTTTGAAATGACCCTTAACCGGGAAGCCGGCATCCCCCAGTCGGACAGCAAAAAGGCGGCCTCCACCATCATTGACGGGGTTAAACGCTTCGGCATCTGGTAACCGGAGGGAAAGCTCCCGGGGAAAGCCCGGTGAGAGAAACGATAAAAAAACGCCCCTTGTGAGGGCGTTTTTTTTTATGCCGAAAAGCCTCCGGACAGTTTAGCCGCCGGGCTTTAGGACTTTAAGTTGTACTGGGCAATGGCCAGGTTGGCTATGGGAACCGAATAGGTTGAACAGGAAACATAGTCCAGCCCATTTTCAATACAGAAGGCAATATTGGCCGGATTAGCCCCATGCTCCCCGCAGAGTCCCTTTTTAAGGGAGGGCCGGGTCATGGTGCCCCGGCGGACCGCCGTGGAGATAAGCTCCTTAACGTTTTTATCCAGGGTTTCAAAGGGATTGCCGGCGATGATGTCGTAAAGGGTATAGTCCGGCATAAAGGAGTTGTAATCGTCCCGGGATAGGCCCAAAGTCGTCTGGGTTAAGTCGTTGGTGCCGAAGGAAAAAAACTCCGCGTAGCGGGCAATTTCCCCGGCTCCCAGGGCCGCGGCGGGCAGCTCGATCATGGTGCCCACCTTGTAGGGAACGGCTTTTGCCCCCCGGGCGGCCCTGATTTCCTTTTCCACGTCCACCAGGCCCTTATAGTTAAACCCTTCGATCTTTTTGCCGTAAACGATGAGCTTTAGTTCCTCGGGGTTCATAATAATGGGAATCATCAGTTCCGGGTACACCGCCACTTTTTCTTTCTGCAGATCAAAGACGGACTCAAAAATAGCCTCAACCTGCATCTGGTAGATCTCAGGATAGGAAACGGCTATCCGGCAGCCCCGGTGCCCCAGCATGGGGTTAAATTCTTTTTGGCTGTCAAACAGGGCCGCCAGCTCTTTGGCCGGGGGAACCGTTTTATTCTGAGTCCTCAGGTATTTCATAAAGCCTTCAAAATCCGCCTCATTGTGGGGCAGGAATTCGTGGAGGGGGGCGTCCAAAAGGCGGATGGTAACGGGCCGTCCGGCCATAACCTTAAAAATATCGTAAAAATCCTTCCGCTGCATAACCTTGAGCTTTTTTAAAGCCTCCCGGCGCTTGGCCTGGGAATCCGCAATGATCATCTCCCGGAAGCAGTTGATCCGTTTCTCGTCAAAAAACATGTGTTCCGTCCGGCAGAGCCCCACCCCGTCGGCGCCGAACTTAAGGGCCAGTTCCGCGTCCCTGGCCTTATCCGCATTAACCCTCACGTGGAAACCCTTGACGTATTTCTTAACCACCTTCATGTAATCCAGCAGGCCGGAGGATTCCGGCTTGGGCTCGATGAGGGAGGCCTTTCCCAGGTAGATCCGGGGTTCCCCAAAGTAGGGAACATTAATGGTTAGGTAATCCCCCTGCTTGATGGGGGTTCCCCCCAGGACGGCCTTGCTGCCCTGGAGCTTGAGGTCCGGCCTAACCAGGGAAACCTTGCCGTACTGCCGGGAAACCACCGAGGCATGGGCGGAATACCCCCCCTCGCAGGAGAGAACCCCCGTGGAAACCTCAATGGCCTTAACATCCTCGGCAAAGCTGGAGTTTAGGCAAAGGATAAACCGGGTATCCTCGCCGTTCTTAATGGCGTTTTTGTGGGCCTCCAACAGGCCCTCGGTGGAAAAGCAAATTCGGCCGATGCAGGCCCCCGGCGCCCCGGAAATGCCTCCCTCAAGGCATTTTAAATCCTTTACCGAGGGGGTATCAATCACCGGGTGGAGAATTTCGTTTAACTGACCGGGTTTAATGGCGTTGATCAGGTAGGCGTCGTCAATTTTTTTCTTTTGATGAAGGTCCAAAAGGGTTTTAATGTCCGCCTGGGTGGACTTCATCATCACCGGCCGCTGATCGATAAACCAGACGTTTTTATTTTCCAGGGTAAAACGGATAAGCCGGATTTCCCGGTAGTGCTCTTCCACCAGGGCGGCGCAGCGTTTTAGTTCCCCCAGATACTTGGGATCCAGCTTGTTAATATCCCGCCCCGTCTCATCAATGGAATCAAATTTCCCCTGAAAGAATTCCCCCTCCAGGCGGTTTTCCCCGGAGATAACGCTGCGGGTATAAAAGTAACCGGAACCGGAATCCGTTCCGTAGTTGCCGTAAACCATGGGCTGCAGGATAAGGGCCACATCCGCATCGTCCATCTCATCGATGCTTAACATGTAGGCCAGCCGCCGCAGAGCCACGGTAAGCTGGGTATACGCGTCGTCAAAAAAACCATCGGGAAGCAGGCTCCGGTACTCCTGAATGTCTTCCCTAAATTCCTC
>JAISRN010000178.1 GCA_031273605.1 Spirochaetales bacterium
CGGGACCTTTGCCCACCGGGAAACTTCTTGCAGCAGAAGGACAAGCTGGCCCGGTTCCCGGCCCTGGGGCGGACCCTGGGAGGGGGCGGCGGTTTCTTGAAACCCCCCGGCAATCCAAAAAGCCCATTCTCTCAACATGGCCGCCGCTTTTCGGAGGCGGGTGGAAGGGGGGAGGCCGGCCAGTTTGTTTACCGTCATCATAACTTTAGGGGAAGCCGGGGTTAAAAGGTCCGGCGGATCATGTCCCGGATATCCTTGCTGGACAGGGCCCCGGGGAGGTCCCGGATCATGGGGTAGGTATGGATAAATTCCGCCAGGTCGGTCATTTCATCCGAAGGAATCTTCAGGTTAGGAATCCTCAGTTCCCCTATGTGTTTCCCCAGGCGAATCCGCATGATTTCCACGGCTTTTACCGCCGCCGCAGACGGGGGAAGCTTGCGGGTATCCGGCTCCAGAATAACCGCCACCCTGGCCATTTTATCCGGAGCGGCAAGGGCGCCGTATTCCAGCATGGTGGGAATCATCATTGCCGCCACCAGGGATTTGGGCAGCTCAAAACGGCCTCCCAGGGCAAAGGCCAGGGCGGCCCCCACTCCAAGGCGGCTCATGGAAAGCCCCACGGAGGCGCACAGCCCGGCTTGAAAAGTTTTATTGAGAAAATCATCCGTGTATTCGGGGTTGTCCAGGATTTCCAGGGCCGAATCGAGGAGGCTTAGGCTTTTTAAAAAAAGGCTGTCGGAGAAAAAATTATTTTTTAAGGAAAGATAGCCTTCCAGCGCATAGAGGAAGGAATCCAAAAGGGTGGAAAGGGTGTATTTTTGAGAGAGGGAGGCCCCCAGTTGGGGTTCCATTATCACGGCGTCGGGAATGGAACCGGTAACTTCCATGATCCGGTTGCGCATGTTCCGTCCGTCTAAAATGAGAAACTGATTGTTTAACATGAAAGGATTGCGGCAGGTGGTAGGAATTTCGATGTAGGGCAGTTTAGGAATCTGCTTTAGGTCCGGCAGTTCCCCATCCAAGAGATCGTCCACGCTGGATTCCCAGTTGTAAAGGGCGGAGGCCGCCTTGGCAACGGAAAGGGTGCGGATTCCCCCCAAACTAATGATCATCTCCGTCCGGCTTGCCCGGGCAAGGGAAAGGATCTCTTCGATAAAATCTCCCGTGGCGGTGGTGTCAACCCCCTGGGCCAGGATGAGCCGGATTCCCTTTCGGCCTAAAATTTCCGCCAGCCTTTCCCGCAGGTCCATTTCCAGAAGGGAAGAGTCGGAAACCAAAAGCGCCCGGACGCCGTATTTTTCGGCAACGCTTCCTACCCGGGAAAGGCTGTTTTGCCCCAGGTAAATACGGGAGGGAATAAAAAATTGCAATTCGTCCATAGGAGGCATTATAAACCAAAATTTTTATTATTACCAGCCACCGGGCTATCCCCTGAAAAACCCCGCCGCAGGAGCGCGCGGCGGGGCGGTTCTTCCGGGGTTTTTTAAGCCCAGGTTAGGGTATTGGTGCAGCTAATGATGGTAACGATGATCCCGTTAATAATGCCGGGCAGATAGGGGTTGCCCGTTAAACGGTAAACCTTTCGGGTTATGATGGCCGTTACGGGCAGGAAAATGAGAACGGGAAACTGCCAAATAACGTACATGTTCCCCGCGGGGATACCCATCTGGCCGGTAATGGCAAAGGGCACATACTGAAAAAGGATCAGAATAAGGGCCGGCAGTCCGTTAATCCCGGCCACCACCGCCGTATTGATCCATTCCTTTTTGCCCAGGGCGATAAAGTTAAAGGAGTTTACCGCCACCGCATTGGCGGTGTAATAGGTAAGAAAAAGAATTAAGTAGGGGAAAAGGATGATGGGAATTTTATCCACCCCAAAGGCTTTTACGGCAATTACCCAGATCCGGTAATCGACTTTAAAAAAGAAATCCGCAAGAAAAACAAGGCTATAGGAAAGGGCAACCGAAATGAGGGCCAACACTATGGTTTTGCCAAGGACGGCGGGGGCCAGCTTAACTCCCCGGTCTTTCAGGCTAAACCCATTTTTTTTGCCGTAGGCCTTGTAGTTTACGAACATAGAGAGGATGGCAAAAAGGCCGCAGCAGAAGGCCCAGAGGCCCACTCCCCAGGGCGAATTCTGGGGAACAATAGTTTTTGCCATGGCGTGGCCCTGGGCGGCAATAAGAATGGGCATATAGGAAAGAGTCCCAAAAAGGCACCCCGCCGCCAGGCTGCTCCAGAACCAGGCAAGCCCAGGGCCTTTGACGGGAAGGGGCTTCATTACTTCGGAGGCCCGCAGGGAGGAGAAGAAGGGGGTAAAGAGCATGAGGGAGGTAAAGGAAACGATAAAAATCACAAACCCCAACAGCCCCAGGAAATTAAAGAACACCTTCCACTGCCAAATCTGGGAGGAAGGGGACAGGGGGTTGGGGGCTTTTAACGCGGCGTCAAAAAAGGCAATGGTGGCCGCGGTAGACCGTTGGGAGAAATGAGACCAGGGGTGAATAATAGAGGGATTATAAATAACCCGGATGGCCTCAACGCCGTCAATGGTTTCTTTATAAATTGTTTCGGTTTCCCGCTTTGCCTTGGACGCCGGGTCCGTGCCGAACCAGAGAAAAGACTGGGCGTTGGAATTATTGATAAATTCCCTGGGAGGAGTGGTTCCCCCCTTTCCGTCGCTTTGACGGTAAAAGAATTCGTCATACTGGGCCGCCACCGTGCCGGCCGCCCGGCTGCCGTAAACATCCACGTAGGCCTGGGTGTTGGCATCGATATAAGTGGGGTCGGCGCAGTTTAACAGCACCGCCCGAATAAGCCGCCGGGGCGCCAGGTTGTCCAGAGCAATGGCTACGTTGCTGGACATTCCCCCCAGGGAATGGCCGGTGATGCCGATTCGCCCGGAATCCACATAGGCCAGGGAATCCAGCATCTTTACCGCTTCGTACATTCCGGTAAGAACGTCCCCCACGTTGGCCGTGAAATTTTCCGAATTGCCATGATTATACATATCCATGGACAAAACCACAAAACCGCGGCGGGAAAGTTCAACAAAATTGAGGTCCTGCATTTCCCGGTTGTTGTACATACCGTGGCTTACCACGATAGCCGGGGCCTTGTTTTCCGCGGTTACCCCTTTGGGAACAAACAACAGGCCGCTCATCTGGTAGCCCTTGGTGGTTTCCCACCGAAGATCCTTGATCGTAACCCTGCCGCCGTTTGACTGGATGAGCGAGGCTCCGATCACGCTTACAAGGCACAATGCCAGCGCCGTTATAAGCCAGAACTTCGCTTTTTTCTTTAACCCGTCCATAATTCTTCTCCTTCTTACCTGATAAAATTTTAAACCCGAAGGTTTTGTAACAGCATAAAAAAAGCATGACAAACTGCGCTTGCCATGCTCATTCTCTGATTTCTCTTGAGCGTTACTGAAGTGAAAATTACCGCAAGTAAAACAACCTTATCGAACTAGGACAGCCCGGTTTGCTTTTCAATGCTTCGATTACCTATCGTATCACTTGAACATCCGGGCTGTCAAGCTAATTCGTAAAATAATTTATAGAACTCCGGCCGCAAAAACCGCAAAACCTGGCTTGACAAACCGAAATTCAGGCATAATGATAAAGGCCATGAAAAGTATTTTAATAAAGAAGCGTAGCGCCCCCAGGGTTGATGAATTTTATGCCCTTCTCCGGGAAACTCCGGTTATCTCCGCGGTTAGGTCCGAAGACAAACTTGAAGAGTGCCTCGCCAGGGGCAGCGGGATTGTTTTTATTCTATTCGGCGACATTCTTACCATTCCCGGAATAGTGGCCAGGATCAAAAATTCGGGAAAGATGGCCCTGGTTCACCTTGATCTTATCGAGGGCCTGGCCGCCAAGGAGGTTGCCCTTGATTTTCTCTGGGAAGAAACGGCGGCGGACGGAATCCTTTCTACCAAGGCCAATTTGATCCGCTGCGGAAAAAGCCGGGGTTTTTTAACGGTGGAGCGGTTTTTTATGCTGGATTCCCAGGCCCTTCTCAACGTTCAGCGGCAATTTCCCCTGGAGCATGCGGATGCGGTGGAAATTCTGCCCGGGGTTATGGCAAAGGTAATCCGTCAAATTGTGCAAATTACCAAAAAACCGGTTATTGCCGGGGGGCTTATTGCGGATAAAGAGGATATTCATAACGCCCTGGCGGCCGGAGCGGCGGCGGTTTCCACCTCCAACCTGAATCTCCTCTAAAGAATCACAAAATGAAAATTTTTTCTTGACATAACAAATAAAGGGTGATAGACTGTAAAAAAAGGGTACATTATAGCCGGTGGCCGATGCGCCCTTTGGTTGTTGATAAGCGGAGGCAATCCGTCTATCGGCCTCAAATAATCCAGTTTGCTGAAGAGTCATTTTGAGAACAGCAAAATAACCGGATGGTTATTTTGTTGTTTTTTTTTGAGTTTACGAAAGGAGGAAATTATGGTTCAGACCGCATACGAAAGTTTTGACAAAATGGAAGCCTTTATGAGGGATGTGTTCATCAAAGTGGGGGTGCCCCCGGAAGATGCGGCCGTCTGCGCTGAAATTTTAATCGAGTCGGATAAGCGGGGCATTGATTCCCACGGGGTGGGCCGGTTTAAACCCATTTATATTGACCGCATTAAAGACGGCATCCAAAATCCCATTACCCGGTTTGAGATTATCCGGGAGGGGCTTACCACGGTAGTGATTGACGGCCATGACGGAATGGGGCATGTCATTGGGAGGCGGGCCATGGCGATGACCATTGAGAAGGCCAAAAAATACGGCATGGGCATGGCGGTGGTGCGCAACTCCACCCATTACGGCATTGCAGGCTACTATGCCACCATGGCAACCCAGGCGGGGATGATTGGCATTACCGGCACCAATGCCCGGCCCTCCATAGCGCCGACTTTTGGTATTGAAAATATGCTGGGCACCAATCCCCTAACCGTGGGAATCCCCACGGATGAGGAGTTTCCCTTTGTGCTTGACTGCGCCACCTCCGTTTCTCAGCGGGGAAAGATCGAGCATTATGACCGGATTCATAAAACCATGCCCAAAGGCTGGGTTATTAACCGGGACGGCAGCAGCGAAACGGACCCCGCCAAAGCCTTGACGGGGCTGACAAAGGGAACCGCCGCCCTGGCGCCCCTCGGCGGGCTGGGGGACGAAACCGCCGGTTATAAGGGTTACGGCTATGCCACGGTGGTGGAGATCCTTTCCGCCGCCCTTCAGCAGGGGCAGTTTCTAAAGGCTCTAAACGGCTTTGACGCCGATGGCAAAAAAATACCCTACCGGCTGGGCCATTTTTTTATGGCCATTGATGTGAGCGCCTTTGTGGAACCGGAACTCTTTAAAAAAACCACCGGCGATATTCTGCGGGAACTGAGGGCTTCGGCAAAAATGCCGGGGCATGACCGGATATACACCGCGGGGGAAAAGGAGTACCTGGCCTGGCTTTCCCGGAAGGACACCGGGGTTCCCCTAAACGAAAGCCTCATAAAAACCATCAAGGCCCTAAAGGAAGAGTACCGGCTGGATTCCTATGAGTTTAACTTTTAAAAGAAGGATGTTATGACAATCGATCCCAGCTTAAAAAATTTGGACAGCCTGTTTCCGGAAGATTTTACCGAGGAACAAAAGGCCCGGGCTAAAACCCTCTTTTTTAAAAACCTTTCCGACAGCGCCCACCGGTATTACGGCGGCAAAATGCAGACCGTGCCCAAGTGCGGAATTAACGGCCTTTACTGGTTTAACGTTTGGTATACCCCCGGGGTTTCTAAAATTTCCACTTCTATCCGGGACAATAACGATCTTTCCTTTGCCCTTTCTAACCGGGGAAACCTGGTGGCGGTGGTTTCCGATTCAACCCGGGTGTTGGGAGACGGGGATTGCACGCCTCCGGGGGGGCTGGGGGTAATGGAGGGCAAGGCCCTGCTGATGAAGTACCTGGGCGGGGTGGACGCGACGGCCCTCTGCGTCGATTCCCGGGGGACCGATGGCAAGCCCAGCCCTGAGCGGATCATCGAATTTGTCAAAATGCTTCAGCCCTCCTTTGGGGCGGTTAACCTGGAAGACATTAGTCAGCCTAACTGCTTTAGGGTGCTGGATGAACTGCGGGAGAGCTGCGATATTCCGGTTTGGCACGATGACGCCCAGGGTACCGCCTGCGTTACCTTAGCAGGGCTTATTAACGCGTTAAAGCTGGCGGGCAAAACCCTGGGGCAGGCTAAAATTGTTCTCCTGGGCGCCGGGGCCTCCAACACCACCATTGCCCGGCTCATCCTGGCCGACGGGGGAGACCCCGCCAAGATGACCGTTTTCGACACCAAGGGCAGCCTTCACCTGGGCCGGGATGACATTAAGGGGGACCCGCGGAACTACCGGAAGTGGGAACTCTGCGGGCGGACCAACCCCGGCCGCTCTCCTTCCCCGGAGGCGGCCTTAAAGGGAGCCGATGTTCTTATTGCCCTTTCCACCCCCGGCCCCGGTACCGTCCGGCGGGAGTGGGTCCGGTCGATGGCGGAAAAAGCCATTGTCTTTGCCTGCGCCAACCCGGTGCCGGAGATATGGCCCTACGCCGCCAAGGAGGAGGGGGCTCTGATTGTCGCCACCGGCCGGGGAGATTTTCCTAACCAGGTTAACAATTCCATCTGCTTTCCGGGGATTTTGAAAGGGGCCCTTTTGGTGCGCTCCCGGAAAATTACCGACGGCATGGCAATCCGCTGCGCCCACTCCATTGCGGAATTTTCGGAAAAGCGGGGCATAAGCCCGGATAACATCATTGCCACTATGGAAGAGACCGATGTTTTTGCCCAGGAGGCGGCGGATGTGGCCATGGAAGCCGTTAAAGAAGGGGTAGCCAGGGTGAACCTTTCCTGGGATGAGGTTTACCGCCAGGCTAAAAAGGACATCACCGAGGCCCGCTCCCTGGTAGACGATATGAAAAAACTGGGGCATATTAAAGAACCGCCGCCGGAACTTTTGTCGGAGGCTCTGTCCAAAGCCCTAACCGAAGTTAAAAATTAGGACCGGTAAGATAAGAAAAAGCGGATAAGGAGGAAGGTATGGCAAAATACGTCATTGCCCTGGATCAGGGAACCACCAGTTCCCGGGCGGTTTTGTTTGATAAGGAGCAAAACATTATCGGCATGACTCAGCGGGAATTTGCCCAGATCTATCCCCGTGAAGGCTGGGTGGAGCATGATCCCCTGGATATCTATTCCTCCCAGTATTCGGTAATGATGGAGCTTATCACCCATTACGACATTGCCCCCTCCGATATTGCCGCCATTGGCATTACCAACCAGCGGGAAACCACGATCCTCTGGGACAGGCACACCGGGCGGCCCATTCACAACGCCATTGTTTGGCAGTGCCGCCGGACCGCCGAAATTGTGGACGGCCTTTGCCGGCAGGGATTATCGGATTACATTAAAAAAACCACCGGCCTGGTGCCCGATGCGTATTTTTCCGGAACCAAGATAAAATGGATTTTGGATCATGTGGAGGGGGCCCGGGAAAAGGCCCGCCGGGGGGATATTCTTTTTGGCACCGTTGACACCTGGCTGATTTGGAAACTAACCGACGGGGCGGTCCATGTTACCGATTACACCAACGCCAGCCGGACCATGATTTACGATATAAATAAACTTGCCTGGGATGAGGAACTGCTTACGGCGCTGGATATTCCCCTGGCCATGCTGCCCACGGTCCAGCCCTCCAGTTGTGTCTATGGCGAAGCCAAGATTCAGGGAGTCGGTATCCCCATCTGCGGGGTGGCGGGGGATCAGCAGGCAGCCCTCTTTGGTCAATGCTGTTTTGAAAAGGGCGAGGCTAAAAACACCTACGGAACCGGCTGCTTTCTTTTAATGAATACGGGAAAGGAGATCTGCGAAAGCCAAAACGGGCTTATTACCACCATTGCTGCCGGCGTAAGCGATGAGGTAAGCTATGCCTTAGAGGGCAGCGTGTTTACCGGGGGAGCGGTTATTCAATGGCTGAGGGACGAAATGCGTTTTATCAGCGAAAGCCCCGATGCGGAATACTACGCCGCCAAAACCGAAGACTGCGGCGGGGTTTATCTGGTT
>JAISRN010000195.1 GCA_031273605.1 Spirochaetales bacterium
CGGCTGTTCCCGGGAGGCCCTCCTGGAGACCCCCCGGCTCATCCCCCGGGATTACCCCTATTATTTTTCCCTGGAGGGCGGGCTGTTTTACGAACTGGCCGGGGGGATTCCCCATTTCCCCCTGCGCCCCCGGGAGCTTAAGCATCTCAAGGGAACCCAAAGGGTCTATGGAGGCGCCGGGGTGGGGGAGGACGGCCTGCCGGATTATGTGATTACCCTTCAGGGGTCCTTCCCCGCGGGGCTTTTACGGACGGCCCTTAAATTGAACCGGGGTTGGGAACGGACGGCCCCCCCAGGCCGCCGGGGAGGGGACTACTGGAGCTACCACGATCCGGCGTCCGGAGAGTTGACCTTGGAACTGGCCCCCTTCTCCTCCCGGTCCCTCTATTTTTCCTCCGGCCGCATGGAGGAGGTACTGGAAATCAGCCTTCGGATCAGGGCGGATGAAAGCCCGGCCTCTCCCCCTTCCTCTCCGCCGGGGGACAGCCCCGCGGCCCTAGGCCGGCCCGTTCTGGCGGAACTGGAAATCGGCGACCTGGTCATCCTGGCGGAAAGGCGCAGCCTGGAGGAGGGAGGGTTTCTCCGGGATCTGCTTAACCAGACGGGGATCGAACCCACGGCGGTGGAATCCCTGGGCGTGGTTTTTAACCGGGCCGGCCCCGGGCTCCTTTTGGGCTTTCTTCACCTTACCTTTCAGGAGGAGCGGCAGGCCCGGGCCTTTATCACGACCTTCCGGCTCTTGCAGCGGGTGCCCCTTCCCCCCGGAGGGGAGGGCATCTTTGACCAGTCCCGGCTCCTTAGGGGCCGGGGAGAGCGGCAGGAGAACCGGGTTTATCTCCGGGGGCTTACCCTTACCTTTGGGGAAATTGAAAAATTAACGGAACCTTTCTTTACCGGCGGGCAGTCCTAACCGGAAAACAGCAGCGAGGCATCAATGAAAAATAATTTAACCGGCATAGTGGACTTTAACGCGGGAAACCTGCGGAGCGTAGAAACCGCCCTGGACTACCTGGGGGCGGACTACCTGGTTTCGGCCTTCCCGGAAGAGCTAAACCGCTGCGCCAGGCTCATTTTTCCCGGAGTGGGGGACGCCGGCGCCGCCATGGAGGTGCTGAACCGGACCGGGTTGGGGGATTTTATCCGGGACTGGGTCCGGCGGGACCGCTTTCTTCTGGGAATCTGTATCGGCTGCCAGCTCTTGTTTGAGTACAGTATGGAACGGGACACCCCTTGCCTGGGAATTCTGCCGGGAACGGTTAATCTCTTTCCTTCGGAGGAACGGGACTCCTCTGGCCGGCGGTTTAAGGTTCCCCACATGGGCTGGAACCAGGTCCGCCTCATTGCCCCTCACCCCCTCCTTTCCGGCCTTCCCCCGGAGGCCTCCTTCTACTTTGTCCACTCCTACTATCCGGCCCCGGCGGTAGAAGAGCCCTCTCCGGTTCCCTTTGTACCGGGCTGCCGGTTTGATCCCCGGGGGACCCAGCCCGTCCCCCACGCGCTGGGGATTACCGGTTATATCCTGGATTTTGCCTCCCTCCTGGTCCGGGACAACCTCATGGCCGCCCAATTTCATCCGGAAAAATCGGGGGAACACGGCCTAAAACTAATTCGGAATTTTTTAGAACTAAAGGGGTAGGCCATGCTGGAAAAAAGAATCGTGGTTTGTCTGGATGTACGGGACGGCAAAACCACCAAGGGCATCCGGTTCAAGGATAACCAGGACATAGGGGACCCGGTGGAGATGGCCCGGGAGTATTATCTTCAGGGGGTGGATGAACTGGTGTTTTATGATATTACCGCTTCGGCGGAAGGCCGGGGAATCATGATCGATGTGGTCCGCCGGGTAGCCAGGGAAATCTTTATTCCCTTTTGCGTGGGGGGCGGCCTGGCTTCGGTGGAGGACATGAGGGAAGTTCTTTTGGCGGGGGCGGAAAAGGTAAGCCTCAACAGCCAGGCGGTTAAGAATCCCGGCCTTATCAGCGCCGGAGCTCGGCTCTTTGGAAACCAGTGCATCGTGTTAGGGATGGACGTTAAGTCGGATCCCCGTTTTCCATCGGGTTACGGGGTTTTGATCAACGGCGGCCGTACCGAAACCGGCCGGGACGCCCTCGAATGGGCCAGGGAAGCGGAGAGCCTGGGGGCCGGGGAGATTGTCTTAAACTCCGTGGACGCCGACGGCACCCGGGAGGGCTACGAATTAAGGATAACCCGGCTCATTTCCGGCCAGGCCGGCATCCCCGTGGTGGCCTCCGGCGGCGGCGGCCGGCCCGAACATTTGGCGGAGGTCCTGACCACCGGCCAGGCGGATGCGGCCCTTATTGCCTCGATGGTTCACTACGGGGATTACCGGATATCCGGGCTTAAAGACTACCTTTTTAGCCAGGGGGTCCCTGTGCGGCGGGTTTAGGGTCGAAGCTAAAAAGGGCGCCGGGGATTTTTTAGCTTTGACTTGTCTTAATTAAAAAATAAGATTATCTTTAAACAAAGCCAAAATTAAAGATGCTGGGAGAAGATTTGTGCCTACCTACGATTACGAATGTGAAAAATGCCGGAAGGTGTTTGAAGTTTTTCATGGAATAAATGAAGAACCCCGGGAGCTTTGCCCCTCCTGCGGCGGCCCTTCCCGGCGGCTCATCGGCGGGGGCCTGGGCATCATCTTTAAGGGTTCCGGGTTTTACGCAACGGACTCCAAAAGAGCCTCTGCCTCCCGCGGGGCCGGTAAAACCGCCGGCAAGACGGAGGAAGCCCCCGCCGGCAAATCCGAAACCTCCGGCCCGGCCAAAGAAGCCGCCCCTTCCGGCAAACCCGAAGCCCCCGCCGGTCCCTCCGAAGCCCCCGCCAAGGCCTCCGGCGGCGCCTAGGATTCTCCCTGTGGGGGGTGAAAGGTGGAGGGTGGAGGTTACATCTCCTTTCGTGTGATTTTCGTGGTTAGTCTTATATCCTTGACCTGCCATTCAGGAAAAGAAGTTTAACCACTGACCTCGATTAAACCAAGCTTCCTCACGGACAGCACGGACAGAGAGGAGGAGGAGAAACCGCTAAAGGCGCGAAAAACCGCGAAAGGGAAATAGCGAGTCTTATTTTCGTGTCCTTCCGCGTTTTTCGCGGTTATTCTTATTCTTTGCCTGGACACTAACCACTAACCACTAATCACTTTGTCCCGTCCGTGGCTCCCGTCCGTGCGGTCCACAGGGGGAGCCGTCACCCTTTTCCCCTCACGGAGCACCCGGAGTTCACGGGGGAAAAATTCAAAACTCCGTGTCCTCCGTGCCTCCGTGAGAAAATTTCTTAATCTTCCCTTTGTGCTCCTTCTGCGCCTTGGTAGTGAGAATGCTTAGTTTCTTTAGTCTGTGGCTCCCCTCTGTGTTCCTATCCGTGCGGTCCGTAGTTAAAAATTGCGGTTATCCCCCTTTCGCGCCCTTTCGCGTTTTTCGTGGTTATTCTTATTCTTTGTCTGGACACTAACCACTAATCACTTTGTCCCGTCCGTGGCTCCCGTCCGTGCGGTCCACAGGGGGAGCCGTCACCCTTTTC
>JAISRN010000003.1 GCA_031273605.1 Spirochaetales bacterium
GCGTCTTTTGGTGGACCGAAGATAACCACAGGTTTCACTATTTTTTGGGGCAGGACATCGGCGCCCTCCGGCTCATTCCCCGGCAGATGGAAATAAAGATTCTCCCCCGGGGGCTCTATGCCGCCGCTTTATTGGGCCGGGATTACGATCTTGCCGAGGCCTGGTCGGATTTTTATTATGCCGGCCTGGCCGGGGCCGGCTGCCGTCCCAGGAAAAACCGGGATGTGAATTTTGAGTACTACCCCGAAACTCCGGAGGAGGAGGTCCAGTTATGGACCCTGGTGGAGAAATTGGCGGGAAATGAGCCCCCGGAACGGCCCGATAAGCTCTTATATTAGGGGGTTTTCCCTTTATCCTGGGGGGGCGGTCAATTCTAAATTGGGAATTCCTGGGTTTGCCTTGCTTTTGTTCATTTTTTGCGCTAAACTATAAAAAATGAACAAAGGAATGCCTCAGTGAAAAACCTCCTTCGCCTTTTTCCCCTGGTTTTGCTTTTGGCCCTGGGGGGCTGCAGCAAAGGATCCCCCCGGGTTTTGATCTTCTCAACCTCGGAGGATTTTCGCATTGCCGCCGCTCAAGAATTGCTGGACAGCCGATTCCCGGAATATGAAATAGTCATTGACTACTACAGTACCGGGAGTTTAGCCGCTAAACTGAAGGCGGAGGGAACCCAAACGGAGTGCGACATTATCGGAGAGCTTGAGTCCGGCTATATGGAGGGCATTCTGGATTTTTTGGCGGACCTTTCGTTTATTGACGATTCGGTTTTTCTGGAGGAGCTTGTCCCCTCCCACCGCCGCTACCTGCCCTTTTATAAAAGCACAGGATGTATTGCCTTAAATGAATCCTTTCTCCAGGCCCGGGGGCTGCCGGTTCCTTCCTCCTACGATGATCTGACGAGGCCCCTTTATAAAGGGGTTTTATCCATGCCGAACCCCAAATCATCGGGAACCGGGTACTTTTTTCTTAAGAACCTGGTGAATGTCCGGGGGGAAGAAGCGGCCTTTGCTTATTTTGACCGCTTTGCGGAAAACGTGCTTCAATTTACCACCTCCGGCTCCGGTCCCGTGAACGCCCTGGTTCAGGGCGAGGCGGGGATCGGCCTGGGGATGACCTTTCAGGTGGTAAGCCAAATCAACCAGGGGGTTCCCTTGAGCATCCGGTTTTTTGAGGAAGGATCGCCCTATGCCGCTTACGGAGCTTCGATTATCCGGGGGCGGGAAACCAGGCCGGAGGTCCGGGAGGTCTTTGCCTACTACATTAATGAGGTAAGCCGGGTTGATAAGGAGCTCTTTTCGCCGGAGCGGATCTTTAAGGATCAGGCCGGAACTATTCCCAACTACCCGGCGGATGTGAAAATGGCCGATATGGAGGGGATAGAAAACCTTGGAGAAAAAGAGCGCCTTTTGGCAAGGTGGCCTTATTGAGGGTTAAACTTGAAGCCCGGGACCTGGTTCATTCCTTTAACAGGCAGGAGGCGCTTCACCGGATTAGTTTTGAGGTTAGGGAAGGGGAGTTCCTTTCCATCCTGGGGCCTTCCGGCTGCGGAAAAACCACCATTCTCCGAATCCTTATCGGCCTTATTATTCCCGATTCGGGGCGGGTGTTTAAAGACGGCAGGGACATTACTTTCCTGCCCGCTTCCCGGCGGAATATGGGCATTGTGTTTCAGAATTACGCCCTGTTTCAAAACATGACGGTGCTGGGCAATGTGGAGTATGCCCTTAAATTTGATAAAGAAAAAAAGGCCCGTTCCCGCTCCCTTGCGGAGGGCATTATTGAACAGGTGGGGCTTACCGAACATCTCCACAAAAAGCCCTATAAACTTTCCGGCGGGCAGCAGCAAAGGGTGGCCATTGCCCGCACCCTGGCGATGAATCCCCAGGTTATTCTCTTTGACGAACCCATGTCGGCCCTGGATGCGGCAACCCGGTTAACCCTCCGGGAGGAGTTAAAGCACATTCAAAAGAAATTTCAATCTACCATGATTTATATCACCCACGATCAGGAAGAAGCCTTTGCCCTTTCCGACCGGATCATGGTTATGGATAAGGGCGGCATAGAGCAGTTGGACACTCCACAAAGAATCCTTGCCGAACCCGGGACGGATTTTGTCCGGGACTTTGTGTTAAATAATCTTTTAATAAAAACCAAGTCCCTGGTTAAGTATGTGAAGGTGGAACCTTGAAAAACAGACCTTCGCTCAGATACTTTTCCGGGCCCTTTAAGGCTTTTCTGGGGATTTTTCTTTTGGTGTCGGTTCTCCTTCCCCTGCTGCGGATGTTTGCCAACATTGGCTCGGTGGACCCTCTTGCCATAATTGCCGGCCCCCGGTTTAAGCAGGCTGTGATCCACTCCTTAACGGCCTCGGCTGCCGCCACGGTTATTTCGGTTGCCCTGGCCTGGGTTTTTGCCCTGTGTACCCTGAGAACCGGAATGAGGTTTAGGGAAATCCTGGGGGTTTTTGGGACCCTGCCCATGCTTATCCCGTCAATTTCCCACGGCATGGGTTTGGTGTTTCTTTTGGGGGCCAACGGTTTGCTGACCCGGCTCTTTAACCTATCGGGCAGTATTTACGGTTTGAAGGGCATTGTGCTGGGATCGGTATTTTACGCTTTCCCGGTGGCTTTTTTAATGTTTTCGGATATCCTGAAATATCAGGACTGCAGCCCCTACGAAGCCGCCGCGGTTTTAGGCATTCCCCGGCGCCGGCAGTTTTTTTCAATTACCCTCCCTTATCTGCGCAGGCCCCTGGTTTCCGTGGTTTTTGCCGTTTTTACCCTCATCATTACCGACTACGGAGTTCCCCTGATCGTGGGAGGAAGGTACGCCACCCTGCCGACGCTCATGTATCAGGAGGTGATCGGGCTTTTGCATTTTGGGGAGGGCAGCGTTATAGGGGCCTTCCTTTTGATCCCCGCCGCGGCGGCCTTTATCTTTGACCTTTTGAGCCGGGACCGTCAAAGCCAGGGTTTTGTGATTCAGCAAACTTTACCAAGAAAGAACAAATTCCGGGACGCCGCCGCCCTGGGCTACTGCCTGGCGGTTTGTTTTTTGATTGCCCTGCCGATTGGCGGCTTTTGCCTTTTAGTTTTTGCCGCCAAGTACCCGGTGGACATGAGCTTTTCCCTGGCTAACATTGAACGGACCCTGCAGATGAAAGCCGGAAGGTACCTCCTCAATTCCCTGCTGATTGCCTCCGGTACGGCTGTTTTGGGTACCGGGATTTCTTACGCCCTGGCCTACTGGACCGCCCGTACCAAGGGCCGGTTTTTAAAAGCCCTCCACCTTATTTCTATTACTTCTTTGGCAATCCCCGGCCTGGTTTTAGGCCTGTCCTATGTTTTATTTTTTAAGGGAAGTTTTTTTTACGGAAGTTTCGCCATCCTTATCCTGGTAAACATTGTGCACTTTATGGCCTCCCCCTATCTTATGGCCTACAACTCCCTGGGCAAACTGAACATTCACCTTGAGGAGGTGGGCCAAACCCTGGGGGTGGGGCGCTTTTTTGTGATTCGGGATGTGATTATTCCCCAAACCAGGATTACCATTTTGGAAATGCTTTCTTATTTTTTTGTCAATTGTATGATGACCATATCCGCCGTTTCTTTTTTGGCCGCTTCCCGAAACCGCCCTGTGGCGCTCCTCATTACCCAGTTTGAAACCCAGCTTTTTTTTGAAGGGGCCGCCTTTGTTTCGGTTCTTATCTTAGCTTGCAATTTGACGGTTAAAATACTAATCTATCTGTACAAGCGTAAAGAAAATTACCGGGACCAGCCAAAGCGCCGGGAAAAACAAAGGGCAGCCGCCTAACAAGGCCGCGGGGCCGGACGGGTTAATTTTTGGGCATTAGTTTTTAGGAGGAGAAATGGAGCTCTCCCGCGTTCAGTTTGATGTACTTGTTTTTTTAGAAAGCCAGGAAAATCAGGCTTTTACCCAAAGGTCCCTTGCCGGAGGCACGGGCCTTTCGGTAGGAACCATCAACAAAACCATGGGCCAGCTAAAAGATTTGGCCCTGGTTAAGAACAACCGCCTAACTCCGGAAGGCAGGCAGGCCCTGGAACCTTACCGGGTCCGGCGGGCGGTTTTTTTGGCCGCCGGGTTCGGCTCCCGGATGGTTCCCATTACCCTGAATACCCCTAAACCCCTGGTTAGAATTAAGGGAGTCCGGATCATTGACACCCTTTTAGACGCCGTTTGCGCTGCGGGAATCGAAGAGATCTATCTGGTTCGGGGCTACCTGGGGGAACAGTTTGATCAGCTGCTATACAAGTATCCCCGGATTCAATTTCTTGAAAACCCTATTTACAATGAGTCCAATAATATTTCCTCCGCCTTCTGCGCCCGGTATTATTTAAAAAATGCCTACGTTTTGGAATCCGATCTTATTTTGTATAACCCCCGGCTGGTTGCCAAATATCAATTTGCCACCAACTACTTAGGGGCCGCCACGGAACGTACCGATGACTGGTGCTTTGAAGTGAAGAACGGCTGCATCAGCCGTTTAAAAATCGGCGGAAAAAATTGCTTTCAGATGTTCGGCATTTCTTACTGGTCCGCCGAAGACGGGGCTAAAATGGCGGAGCATATTTTGCAGGTGTTTGAGTCCCCCGGCGGCCGGGAAAGGTATTGGGACGAGGTGGCCTTAGGCTACTTTAGCAAGGAGTACCGGGTTGAGGTGAGGGAGTGTAGTTTTGAGGATATTGCTGAGGTGGATACCTTTCGGGAATTAAAAAAACTGGATCCCGGCTACCGGGGATGAAGGCCCGGCAGCCGGAAAACCAGGAGCTAATAGGCCGCGCTTGCCGCAATAAGATTCCGTGCATTGGATTGAAACCTTAGGTTTTTTATGTTGAGCTTGTCTTTTAGCAGGCAGTAAAAAAGGGCGGCCATGTTTTCGCAGGTGGAAATATCCCTGGTAACCACCAGGCGGCTTTCCGGTACGGTATCCCAGGTCGCACTTGAAAGCCCTTCCCCGCTGGATCTTATCGCTGTGTCCGTCCTTAATTCCCTGCTTTTCGTAAACCCCGAGAATCGCCGGCATGAGGGGGTCCCCCTCCTGCAGCAAAAGGGCATGATCAAAATTCTGCATAACATCCCAGAGGACCGCTTGAATCTCCTTGACCGGCGTAACAAAGCCGCGCCCGTTCACCTCCCCCTCGACCTCGATGGTAAGTTCACCGTGGTGTCCGTGAAGATACTGCGCCTCCCCCGGATAATTCAGAAACCTGTGGGCATACTCGATGCAAAGCCTTGTTTGGATAATTATGATAGTCCTTCGCGTTTAAAGCCCGCCGACATTTTTAAGGCCCCTCAATTTCCGGCAGGCCCGGCAGAGCCCTTCAAAAGAAATGGCGTGGGAATCAATGAGAAAGCCGTTCTTTTCTTCGGCTTTCCGGTCAAACTCCGCCCGGCAGGGGATGGGCATATCAAAAACCGCGCCGCACCCTTTGCAGTGCAATTTTGGTGGAATCAATTATCCCAGGCATCTCGCAGAGTACGGGGACATTTTTAGCGGACAATTTCAATCCAGATGCATTAAAACAGCCATTAGAGGGCAACAAGGCGACACGGCTGATTGCGCACAGGGGCGACAGGCGCCGTTCCCCCCGGGCGCGGCGGTTGTTTCACAACAGACCCCGCAATTCCCGGCAAAGTAATAGAAAATGGATAGGGTCAGCCTCTTGACCCCGGCCTAAAATTTAAGTTAAGTTTTAAAACATAAGCGCCTGTAGTGAGGGAGAAATAGTATGGATGTGGCCTATCTTTTTTATACCGCCAAAAATATCAGGATTCCCCTTTGCCGGGCTGATGCCGGCTTGGTTCAGGAATTGATTCCCCGGGGGGCGGCGCGTTTTTCTTCGCCGGCCCGGTATTTTTTGCTGGACAATACTCCGGAAAACCGGCGGCGCCTTGATTCTGTTTTTCAGAATCGCCTTCATGTGCGGGTTGGGGAAACCGAAGATAATTCAATTTGCATAAAAAATTTTATTCGCAGCGAGGATTTGCTGCCCCGCCGCTCCGGGGGCTCGGTAAAACCGGCGGACCCGGCGGACGGCCCGGAATCTGCCCTGAGCGACAGGGACTGTCTGGCTTTGTCGGTTTCCCCGCCGGCGCCCTTTTCGGATTATTGGAAAGAAAAGCTGGAAGCGGAGCTCCGGTCAAGAAAATACAGCCTTCGGACTATTTCGGTCTATGTTCACTATAATAAGGCTTTTTGCCGGTTTTTAAACAAGGGGCCCGGCGAGATGACCCCGGAGGATGTAACGGCCTACCTGGCCCATCTGGATAAGCGGCTGGACTCTTCGGCCTCGGCGATGAATTTGGCCATAAGCTCGCTAAAATTTTTTTATTCCCAAATACTGAAAAAAAAGATTGTTCAGGATCATCAGCGCCCCCGGAATGAAAAACGGCTGCCTTCGGTTTTGTCCCCGGGGGAAGTAAAGGAGTTGCTGGCCGGGGAGAAAAATCCGAAACACCGGCTTCTTTTGATGATGGCTTACTCATCGGGCCTGCGGGTGAGTGAGGTTGTCGCCCTACGCCGGGAGCATATTGACATTGCCCGAAAAACCGTTTTTGTTCGTTCCGGCAAGGGCAGGAAAGACCGTTATACCCTGCTTTCGGACCGGGCCGCGTCTTTTTTGATCGACTACTTCACCGTATTTAACGTCCGGGAGGTTGATTCCTGGCTGTTCCCCGGAGCGGAAGACTCCCGGCATCTGTCAATCCGCAGCGCCCAGCGGATATTTGAGAAGGCCCTTAAAAACGCGGGGATTCCCAAGGCCCTTTCCATTCATAGCCTTCGCCATTCCTTTGCCACCCATCTGCTGGAAAGCGGAACCGACATTAGGTACATAAAGGAACTGCTGGGCCACGTTTCGATTCGCACGACGGAACGCTATACCCACGTCAGTCGGCGTAATGTTTTGCGGATTCAAAGCCCCCTGGATAACCTGATGCCCGACACTTAAGCTCCGGCCCCTTGGCCTTGGCGGGGGCTGAAGGGGCCGGGGGACGGCTGAAGGACGGTGTCAAGGGCCGGAACAGCCCGGAACAAGCCTGGTGGAACAGAGCCCGGAAATAAGCCCGGAAATAAGCGAATGCCGTTTTATAGCCTTTTTTTGCACTTTAAGCGGCACTTTTTCCGCTTTTTGCCGGCATATCGCATATAACACGCCGCCGCATTATCACCAGATTCGGAGTTTTTAACAAAATACGGCTATTGAGAGTTATGCGAAATGCGCCCTAAATCTTGTATAATATTTCATACAATAAAAGGGGTTGACAAGACCATAAAAGATAGTGTATATTATTTTTTAGTGGAAAACTATGGATAAAAACAATATTGAAGGACTTTATACCGCCGATTGTGTAGAGTTTATGGCTTCTATGCCCGATGAGTGCGTTGATTTGGTTGTTACTTCTCCGCCGTATGATAATTTACGGAATTATAAGGGCTACTCGTTTGAGTTTGAGCG
>JAISRN010000027.1 GCA_031273605.1 Spirochaetales bacterium
CCCCTTCTGGATCAGGCGGCCCTCAGGCTGCTCCGAAGCCTTTTCCCCCTGCCCCTAAGCCCCGCCTCTCCGAGGGAGGTGGAGGTCTCCATCACCTACACCCTCCGGTAAGAGCCGCCCTAAAGGAGCCCCCAAACAAGAAAAAATATTTAACCACGGACAGCACGGACGCCACAGACTTTTGCTTTGATATTCAGAATTTTTAGCCGCAAATGTCCAAAGAGCGACGGTCGAATACGTTTTTGTCCCAAAGCGCTTTTTTGACTCCCTTCTTCGACTGAGCAAGCACAATGGGTTTGCGATTCGGCATTCGCGGTTTTTCTTAGTCCGTGAATCCTGTCCGTGTGGTCCGTGATTGATCGCTCGGCAGAACTCCGGTATACTTTGACCATTCGTCTATTCGGGGTGTTGATCTGACCAGACCAACCCCCAAGAAGCAAATGCGGCTACCGGTTGTTATTCGTGGTTACGGGGTCAGGTGACTGCCCCAGGTCCAACAGCAACCGGTAGTTGTTCTTCCGAACTCCTACAGTATACCGGATAACCGCATGGTTTTATCATAGCTCCGTGGTTATCTTAAATTTGAAAAGGGCTGCCGCCGGGAAGGGGATGGTAAAAACAAAGACGATAGGATAGCATATCCCTTGTGATCAGTGGTTATCCAAAATTGGGAATGGCTGAAGAGTACGCCCCGGGGCTTGACCCTTCCCAGGTATGCGGGATCGATGAGGCGGGACGGGGACCCCTGGCCGGGCCGGTAACCGCCGGCTGCGTGATCCTAGGGCCGGACTTCCCCGTCGGGGGGCTTAAGGATTCCAAAAAGCTCACCCCCGCCCGGCGGGAGGCCCTAAGCCGGGACATCTTAAACCATGCCCTGGCCTGGGGCCTGGGCTGGGCGTGGCCCCATGAAATTGACGCCCTTAACATTCACCGGGCCAGCCTCCTGGCCATGAGCCGGGCCTATCAGCAAATGGGCAAAAAACCCCTCCTGGCCCTGGTGGACGGAAAATTTACCCCTTCCCTGGACTGCCCTGCCCGGGCGGTGGTTTCGGGGGACAACCTGATTCCCGCCATAATGGCCGCCTCCATCCTGGCAAAGACCGCCCGGGACCGGTGGATGATCCGCTATTCCTGGATTGAGGGGGCCTACGGCTACGACAGGCATAAGGGCTACCCCACCCCGGAACACGCCCGAATCTGCCGGGAACTAGGCCCCTCCCCTATCAGCCGCCTGAGTTTCCGGGTTCCCGGAGAGAAGGACCCGCCCCGCCGGCGGACAGGATAAACGCATAGGAATTTTTAACCACGGACAAAAGCGGGAATTTTGAACAAAGAGTCCGTGCTGTCCATAAGGAAGCTTGGTTTAATCGAGGTCGACTTTTTCCCTTTTTGGGGGAAAAAGTGGTCCATTTTCCTCTTTTTTGTTTCTATGCGTTTAGCCGCTCTGTGCCGGGGTTGGTTGATTAATTCTTGTCCATGGACCTGTCCGTGTTCCCGTCCGTGTCGTCCGTGGTTATCCTTTTTTCCACCTTCCACCTTGGTGGTCCGAGGCGCCCCTGGGAATAAGGGGAATCATTCGTCCCTCTCCCGGCGGGGCCGTCCGGGCTTGCGGCTTTTCTTCATAAATTCCACCGCCTGGGTGAATTCTTCCAAAAAAACATCCAGGTCCTCGTCAAAGACAATGATGGAATGACGCTCAAAACCCACTTCGCCCTGCTTTTTGCTCTCCACCATGTTTAAAAAAAGGTCCCCCGTCCGGTTTTCTTTAATATTAAAAAAGTAAGTCCGTTTACCCACGGAAGCCTTGGAAGAAAAAACTTCACCTCTGATTCCCATATTTCCCCGCTTATCTGTAGACAGTTAGGGCCGTTCCAAAATATCGGTCTTTGAAACCGCCTTTAGTCTCCTTGATTATACTGAAAGCCGGGGAAAAGGCAAGGGTTCGCCAAGGCGTTGATTTTTGCCCCAAAATACCCTATCCTAGTGATCACGGGCGGACTCTAAGGGAAAGAGGATAGAAATGCAAAAAACAATTATTACCATAAGCCGGGAGTTTGGCAGCGGGGGAAAAACCATCGGCCGCATGGCCGCGGAAAAGCTCAACTTTGCCTATTACGATAAGGAGCTTATCAGGCAGGTTGCCGAAGAGACCGGGCTGCATGAAAAATTCGTTGAGCAGGAGGGGGAGTATGCCTCGGGCAAATCCCTTCTTTCCTTTGTTTTGTCGGCCTGGGACCCTAACGGGAGTCTCATGGGGCCGGGAATGTCCCTGGACGATTACCTATGGGCAAGCCAAAAAAAAGTAATCCTCAGCCTGGCCGATAAGGGGCCCTGCGTTATCGTGGGACGGTGCGCGGAATACATTCTGCGGGATCGCCGGGACTGCCTTGACGTTTTTATCCATGCCCCCCTTCCGGCCAGGGTCGAGCGGGTTTCCCGCTACCTTAGGGAACATCCCCCCCGGGAGGGAAGCGGTTTTTCCGGAGAAACCCAGCCGGAAAAAATTCTGGAAGAGCGGGATCAGCGGCGGAGGGTTTACTACAAGTACTTTACCGGCCGGGAGTGGGGAATGGCCCAAAACTACCATCTCTGCCTGGACTCAGCGGAGGTGGGGCCTGAAAAATGCGTTGATATTATTATTAATCTGGCCCGGAGCTAAAAACCCCTAAGCGGAAGTGGGAAGGTATATCCGCAGCCTGTTCATAAGGTCTTCCATGTCCAGGGGCTTTCCTATGTGGCCGTTCATGCCCACTTCCAGGCATTTTTCCACATCCTCCCGGAAAACATTGGCGGTCATGGCAATGATGGGCACGGGATTGGCGGCCTGAATCTGCTTTTCCCAACTGCGGATCATTTTAGTGGCGTCGTAGCCGTTTAACTCAGGCATCTGAATATCCATTAAAATAAGATCGTATTTATGTTGATTTTCCTGAAAGAGGCGGACCGCTTCCAGGCCGTTGGCCGCGCAGTCAATAAGAATGCCGGTGCCTTCCAAAATTGAGATGACGATTTCCCGGTTAATTTCCACATCTTCGGCCAGAAGTATCCACTTGCCTTCAAAGTTATCCTGGGGCAGTTTTACCTGATTGCCGGCCACAGGGGGCTCATAGGCGGCCTCGCCCAGGCATTGATTAACCACATCGGTAATGGCCGAAGGAAAGATGGGCTTGGGCAGAAACTTATCCACCCCCGCCTTTCGGGCGTCGTCTTCGATGGCGGTCCATTCGGTTGAGGAGATCATGATAACCACGGATTTTTGCTTTCCCTTTCCGTCGGGCCCTTCCGCCTGGGCGCTCCCTTTAATCCGCTGGGAGAGTTCAATGCCGTTCATTCCGGGCATCTTCCAGTCCACAAAATAAATATCAAAATGTCCGCACTGATCGATGTACTCCAGGGCCTCCTCGCCGCCGGAGGCAATCTCACATTCAAAACCCAAATGCTCGCTTAAATCCTGAAAATACTCAAGAATTTCCGGAGAGTCGTCCACCACTAAAATCCGCAAGTTTTTCCAGTTAACCCCGGGGGAAAGGAGGCTTTCCCGGGGGCCCTCGACCTTTTTTAGTTTTACCGTAAAGGTAAAAACGGAGCCCTTTCCCAACTCCGATTCAACCCAGATGGTTCCCTGCATCATTTCGATAATGCGCTTAGAGATGGCAAGCCCCAGGCCGGTGCCCCCGTAACGGCGGGATGTGGAACTTTCCGCCTGCTCAAAAGATTTAAAAAGCCGCCCCTTCTGCTCTTTGCTAAGGCCGATGCCTGAATCGGTAACGCTTAAGCGCAGGGTGCAGATGTCATCGGGGCTGATGTCCTCAAGTTTAGCATCCATGGTGATGCTGCCCTCTTCGGGGGTAAATTTAACGGCATTGGCCAGAAGGTTGGTAAGCACCTGGGCCAGCCGCTGATCGTCTCCGCAAAAGCTGCCGGGGATGCGCTTGTCAATCCGGACGGAAAAGTTTTGCTTTTTCTCTTCAACCCGGAAATTAATAACGTTAACCACCTTGCGGAGCATCTTTTCAAAGTTAAACTCGTCAAAAGACAGCTCAAACCGGTTGGCCTCGATTTTGGACATATCCAAAATATCGTTAATTACCCCCAGCAGGTGGACCGAGGCTTCCTCAATCTTTCCCAGGCAGTATTCCTTTTTATCTATGTCGCCGGAGGCTTTCCCAATGGCAATCATGCCGATAATGGCGTTCATGGGGGTGCGCATCTCATGGCTCATGTTGGCCAAAAATTCGCTCTTGGCCCGGCTGGCCTTTTCCGCCTGGTCCCTGGCGGCGTCCCTTTCCCTTTCGCGGATGTCCCGGATAACCGCCCCGGCAATGACCGAGGAAACGGTGCGGACCAACTGCTGGTCGCTCTCCGTCCAGACCCGGGGATTGGGGCACTCCTCCACGCTTAACACCGCCCAAAACCGGCCGTCCACGTAAAGGGGGGCCATCATAAAAGATTTAACCCCCAGGCGCTGCATAACCGAAAAGCGGGAATCCAGGGAGGTATCGCCGCAGGAGATGATAGGGATGCCGCCCCCGGAGGGCTGGGTATCGGGAAACCCTTCGATAAGGCGGCTCAGTCCTTCTTCCGGGGGAAGGGGCGCGTCCTCCTCGGAGGTCCAGGCATAGATCTCCCGGCCCGCCTGGGAATCCGGACCGGCAACGGCGATAAGAAGCCGGGTTGCCTTAAGAAACTCTCCGGTTATTCGGAGGGCGTTTTGGATGAGGGAGGAAGTTTCCCCCGCGGCAATAAAACTGGCGGCCAGCCGGGACATCAGTTCCTGCTGGTTAAAGCGGATGGAAAGAATCTTTTCCCGCCGCCGGTAATGAAAGAAGATGAAAAAACCGGAGCCGATCAGAAAAACCAGGGACACGATCAAAAGCCGGGAGAGGATGGCCCCCTGATTGCGGGTGGCCACCAGTTCGGTATCCATAATATCCACCCCGGCAATAAAGGACACCCTGCCGTAGCTGTCCCGAATGGGGGCGAAGGCCGAAATGAGTCCTTCCCAGCCGATGGAGTAGTCCCCTAGGTCGGTGCAGTAGGCCTGGCCGGTTTGGTAAACGGACAGGGGGCCCGCCTCCATTTCCATGGGGTCCAGGGTAAGATCGTAGGAGTCTTCGGTAAGGTCGTTGTCGATAATCGGCTGAAGTTTAAGGTCGTCGGTAACGTAGTAATAATAGGCAAACTCAAGATTAAAATCCCGGCTAAACTGGATAAGCCTGGTTTTTAGGATGCCGTACAGGGGCTTTTCCATATCCTCGGGGGTTCTCAACTGGGCCAGTTCCTCCGGCCGCATAAGGCTGGCCGCGGAACGGCAGTCCGAAAGAAGCCTTTTGCGAAGAACGTCAACGTAGTAAGCGGAAATCGTCCGGGTTACCAGGCTGGTGTAAATCGAAACAACACTAACAAACAACGCCATAAGGACAAAGGTGCCCAGGGAAATGTTGTCGAGAATTTTCTTGGCAATCCGCTTGCTTGTTACCTCTGCCACCCTTTCATCCTGCCCTTTAGTATACCCAAATTGCGGAGAATGATCCAGCCATAACTTTAAGGCTGCCGGACGGCCTGCCGAGCCTCTTCCCGGGAAGAAAAAATTTCCAGATAGCCTCCAAAAACCCAGCCGGAAAGCCCGTCATAATTAACCTGATACCAGTAACCGGTCCGGCCTTCGATCTCCTCCGGCTGGGCGCCCCGGTTAAAGATCTCCACCACGTATCCCTGCCACAGGGAGGCCAAAGCCGGGGCGCTTTGGGAAGGGGACTGGCGCAGCCGCAGGGGAGAGGAAAGCACCACCCCCCAGCTTGCCCGGAGGTTGACGGCCGGCGTAGGGGGCAGGGTGATAACGGGAAAGGCCTCGGGCTTAACCCGGCTGCAGGCGGCCTGAAAGACCAGGAAGGCCCCCAAAAGGCAGCCGGCGGTTCTAAAAAAAATCTTTTTCACAACTTCCCCTGAAGTTTTAGAATCTCATCCCGGACCACCGCGGCCCGCTCATACTCCATGTCCTTGGCTAAGGACAGCATCTCCTCCTCCAGAGCCTTGATAAGCTGCTTTTTCTCCCTGGGGATGAGAACATTGTAGGAATTTTTCAGCACCTCCAGGGTAACCCCTTCAGCCTTTTGCTTTTCTTCTTTTTGACGAACCAGGATGTCCGCCACCGCCTTTTTTATGGTAACCGGGGTGATCCCCATGGCCCTATTGTGGGCCTCCTGAAGGCTCCGGCGGCGGTTGGTTTCGTCGATGGCCTCCTCCATAGCCGCGGACATCCGGTCGGCATAGAGAATCACCAGGCCGTTAACGTTTCGCGCCGCCCGGCCAATGGTTTGAATGAGGCTGGTGGCGGAACGCAAAAATCCAATTTTGTCGGCGTCTAAAATGGCGATCAGCGAAACCTCCGGCAGGTCCAGCCCTTCCCGGAGCAGGTTGATTCCAATGAGGACATCGATCTTTCCGGCCCGGAGATTTTTGAGAATCTCCACCCGCTCAATGGTTTCCACCTCGGAATGAAGGTACTGCACCGACAGCCCCATGGCCAAATAAAAGTTGGCCAGTTCCTCCGCCATGCGTTTGGTAAGGGTGGTGATAAGAACCCGCTCCCCCTGGGCAATGCGGCCCTGAATTTCTTTGTACAAATCTTCGATCTGGCCCTCGGTGGGACGAACCGACAGGAGGGGGTCCAGAAGGCCCGTGGGCCGGATGAGCTGCTCCACCACCCCTTCGGCCTTTTCCATTTCCCCCGGCCCCGGAGTGGCGGAAACATAGAGCGCCCTGGGCATGAGGGCCTCAAATTCGCCGAAATAGAGGGGCCGGTTGTCCAGCGCCGAGGGCAGGCGGAACCCGTAGTTCACCAGGTTCTGCTTCCTGGCCCGGTCGCCGTTATACATGCCCCCAATCTGGGGCAGGGTAACATGGGATTCATCAATGATCGTTAAAAAATCATCGGGGAAATAATCAATGAGCACCGCCGGCCGCTGCCCCTCCGCCCGGTTGCTTAAAGGGCGGGAGTAGTTTTCAATTCCGGGGCAGTAGCCCATTTCTTCAAGCATTTCCAGATCGTACTCCGTCCGGCCCTTAAGCCTTTGGGCCTCCACCAGCTTGCCCTCCCCTTCAAACCGGGCTAAGGTTTGGTCCAGCTCTTCCCGAATACGGAGGAGGGCCGCTTTCACCTGCTCCTGGGGCATGATGAAGTGCTTTGCGGGATACAGGGTTAGGGAATCCCCTTCCTCCAGGGTGTCTCCGGTTAAGGGGTTGATCCGGCGGATCCTCTCCACCTCATCAAAGCCGAATTCAATCCGGAAGGCGTCTTTCATGTAGGCCGGCTGAATTTCCAGCACCCCCCCCTTAACCCGGAATTTTCCCCGTTCTAAAACCGCGTCGTTGCGCTCATACTGGAGGGTGATGAGTTTAGAGGTAAGCCGGCCAATGGGAACAGAATCCCCTCTGGCAAGGCTTAGGCGCATTTCCTGAAAAAATTCCGGGCTGCCCAAACCATAGATGCAGGAAACCGTGGCCACCACGATCACATCCCGGCGTTCCATGAGGGCCTCGGTAGTCGCCAGGCGCATCCGGTCAATCTCATCGTTAATTGAGGAGTCCTTTTCGATATAGAGATCCCGGGAGGGAACGTAGGCTTCCGGCTGATAGTAATCGTAATAGGAAACAAAGTACTCCACCGCGTTCTCAGGAAAAAAATCCAGAAATTCCCGGTAAAGCTGGGCGGCCAGAGTCTTGTTGTGGGAAATGATGAGGGTGGGAAGCTGAAGCTCCTCAATGAGTTTGGCCATGGTGAAGGTTTTCCCCGAACCGGTGACTCCCTTTAAAACCAGATGCTTCTTGCCTTCCTTAAAGCCCTTGGAAAGCCCCGCAATGGCTTTCCCCTGATCCCCCGCGGGTTGAAAGCCGGCGTGTACGGTAAACCGGGCCACCTAGAACCCCGATCCTTCCGGCCGCTCGGCAAGCTCCACCTCCAGGGTGAGCTCCTGCGCCCGGCCCCCCAGACTGCCTGTCCGGACAAGCCGAACCTGGGCTTTGTCCCCGGGGCGGGAGTTTTGCAGCACGCTGAACAGGTCGGAAAGGCTTGCCACCCGGCGGTCGTTAATGGCCGTGATGATGTCCCCCCCCAGGTAGAAGGTGTTGCGGCCGTACCGGACCGGGCTTTGCAGGTTGCCCCCCCGGATTCCCCCCTTCTCCGCCCGGCCGCCGGGGGTTACCCGGGAAACTAAAAGGCCTGCGGAAACCGGAAGCCGGGCATGGCGGACAATGTTGGCGTCCAGTTGAACCGGCTCAATGTCAATCCAGCCCCGGATCACCATGCCGTGATCGATGAGTTCCGGCACCACCCGCCGGGCGGTATCCACCGGAACGGCAAAACCAATCCCCACGGAACCGCCGGAGGGGGAGTAGATCATGGTGTTGATCCCTATCATCTCCCCCCGGGTGTTGAGGAGGGGACCCCCGGAATTGCCCGGATTGATGGAAGCGTCGGTTTGAATCATGTCGTTAATTATGAGGTTGTCCTGGGTTCGCACGGGGCGGCCCATCCCTGAGATGACCCCCACCGTGAGGGTCCGGTCGTAGCCGAAGGGGTTGCCAATGGCTAAAACCTTTTGTCCCACCTGGAGGAGGGAGGAAGTCCCCAGGGAAATGGTGTGGAGGGCCTTTTCTCCGGGATCAAATTTAACCACCGCCAGATCGTTTTCCCGGTCCTTCCCGATAACCTCCCCAGGATACTGGGCGCCGTCGTAAAGGGTTACGTAAACCCGGTAGGCGTCCCGGACAACGTGATCGTTGGTAAGGATGTAACCCCGCACGTCGATGATGCTGCCCGAACCGGAGCCCCCCTCGGAGGGAACCGGTTCCAGAAACCAGTTAAAGGCCAGGGTTTCGGTGGTGATATTAACCACCGCTTCGTTGGTGTTGCGGTAAACCGCAATGTTGAGGGCTTCGTCGTTTCCCGGCGCATAATCCCCGGAGGAGACGGGAATCATCCTTTCCGCCGGAGAGTCGGTCTGCAAAAGGTACTCCTCCGGAGGGGCGGCGGAAGTTTCCCCCCCCGGCGTTTCCGTCTCAGGGGTCCGGAAGAATCCCACCAGGTAGGCCAGGGTAAAACCGGAAACCAGCACAACAAGGATAATCAGCAGAACCTGGGCGCGGCTATATAAACGCATCTCTTCCTTAACTCCCTCCGCTCTTATCTTAGATCACTTTTAAAGTGATGGGAAGGGTTGACAGGGCTATCCGTACTGCCAGAAAAAATCCCCATCCCCGTAGCGGCGGTACTGGAGGGCCTCCAGGAGATGATGCCGGCCAATCCTCTCTTCCCCCTCCAGATCGGCCAGGGACCGGCTTAGTTTTTGAAGGGAGTCCACCGCCCGGGAGGAAAGGCCCAACTGCCCGATGGCCTTGGCAAGGACGGCCTTTTCCGGCGGCTCCAGGGAGCAGTAGAGACTAAGCTGCCGGGAAGTGAGGCGGCTGTTCCTGGGGGGCGGTCCGGCCCCTTCCCCCTCTCCGGTATAGCGCCGGGCTTGAAACTCCCGGGCCTGGCGGATCCGCCGGGCCGCCTGGGCCGAAGATTCCCCCGGCCCTTTGGCGTAGTCCCCGGAGTCCAGGGGCCGGACCGGCAGGCGCATATCGATGCGATCCATCAAGGCCCCCCCCAACTGCCGCCAGTACCGCCGGACCTCCTGGGGGCTGCAGATGCAAACCCCCTTCTCCTTGCCCAGGTTGCCGCAGGGACAGGGGTTGGCCGCCAGGATAAGCTGAAATTCCGCGGGGAAAAAACAGTTTCCATCCGCCCGGACCAGGTTGACCCGGCCGGTCTCCAGGGGTTCCCGAAGGTTTTGCAGAAGGTCCCGGTGGAACTCCGGGGCCTCATCCAGGAAGAGAACCCCCCTATGGGCCAGGGAGACCTCCCCGGGCAGCAGGGGGCGGCCTCCCCCGATGATGCCCTCCCGGGATGCGGAGTGATGGGGGCTGCGGAATACCGGTTGGGTGATAAGCCCCGAATGCTCCGGCAGCAGCCCCGCCAGGGAGTGAATTCGGGTTACCTCCAGGGACTCCCGGGGGCTTAGAGGGGGGAGGATCCCCGCCAGACTCCGGGCCGACATGGTTTTGCCGCTTCCCGGAGGACCAAAAAGGATCAGGTGATGCCCCCCCAGGGCGGCCACTTCCAGGGCACGTTTGAGTTCCTCCTGCCCCCGGATGGCGGCAAAGTCCTCAAAATCCTCAGGAAGTTCCGGCGGGGCCTCTCCCCGGGGGGCGGCCCGGTCCCCCCCGTCCCGGGGATCAAGGAGGCGGGTCCCGATCCGGGGCAGTTCGGAGAGCCGCCGGATGGCAAAGATCCGGGCCTGCCGGACCGCCCGGGCTTCCTCCAGGTTGGCCCAGGGCACCAGAAAATCCCTAACCCCCAGCCCGGCGGCCCCGGCCACCGCGGAAAGAACTCCGCTCACCCCCCGGCAATCCCCTCCCAGGGTCAGCTCCCCCATAACCAGAAGGGGGGAATCCTGCCGGAAGGCCACCTGCCCTCCCGCGGCCAGGACCCCTAAGGCCATGGGGAGATCAAAGCCCGCCCCTTCCTTCCGCCGCCCCGCGGGGGCCAGGTTAATGAGTATCCTCCCTCCGGGAAGCTCAAAACCGGAGTTCCGAATCGCCGTTTTGATTCGTTCCCGGGCCTCCTTCACCGCGCTGTCGGGCAGCCCCACCACATCCAGGCCGGGAATTCCCCGGCGGATATCCACCTCCACCGAAACCAGATAACCCTCGTAACCCTGGGGAGCAAAAGCCAGTAAAGCCATACTTCCCTCCTTACCCTTAAGGACCATCAAAAGAGGAAAGTTACTTTCGATATTTGGCGTATTCCTGCTGTACCAGGGCGTCGCAGGCTTCATTGTGGGGGTTTCCCCCGTGGCCCTTAACCCAATGCCAGCGGGGGCGGACCTGGTTTTGAAGCCCCCAAAGCTCCTCCCAGAGGTCCCGGTTTTTTACCGGTTTGCCCTCCTTGGTTTTCCAGCCGTTTTTGAGCCAGCGGTCAATCCAACTGCCGATGCCGTTTTTCACGTACTGGGAATCCGTAAAAAGCTCCACCCCGGAGAAGGTCCCCCGGGAAACGGCGGTGAGGGCCCGGATGACCGCGGTAAGCTCCATCCGGTTGTTAGTAGTAGCCTCCTCCCCCCCGGAGGCTGAAAGGGGCGGTTTTTCCCGGGGAAAAATGATGAGGTAGGCCCACGCCCCTGGGCCGGGGTTTCCCAGGCAGCCTCCGTCGGTATAAATTTGAACCGATGTAAACAATTTTTCGTCCATAAGCCTTAAGTTTTTCTCCGGTACACCGAAAATAGGGAAAGGGAACGATAGTTTCCTGTTAAGAACGGTATGCGCTAATACGTCCAGGCATACCGTTTTTTTTATTGTCCCAGGGACAGGATCATTTCCACCTCGCTTAAGGACAACTTGAGCCCCAGGGCAATTTCATCGGGTTTTTTCCCCTCCCGGTTCATCTGAAGGACCTTTTCCTTGGTCGTCTGTTCCCGGCCCTGGACGGGAAGGGGCCGGGAGTAAACCGGCGGGGAGGGTTCCCTGATTTTTCGGCGGAAGCCGACGGAGGCCGGGGGGGGCGGGACTGAAGAGACCGGAGACGCCGGGAAAGGGGCTTCGCCGGGGGGGGACTCCTCTACCCGGCGGATCTTGAGAGACAGGGGGGACGAAGTTTGTTCAGCGCTGCGGAGAAACTTTTCCCCTTCCTTTTGCAGGAGAAGGATTCGCTTATCCCCCTCTTCCAAAAGGCCGTAGAGCTTGCCGATCCGGTCCTCAATGAGGTTAATGTTGCGATCCGTGGTTTGGTTAAGCTCGGTGATCACCCTGTCCACCTCCGATTCAAGCTCGGAAAGGATGTGATCGGGCCGGAGGAATCTATCGATCCTCCGGCGCAGCAAAAGGTAGATGAGGCACAGGAGGATAATATCCAGGCCTAGGATGATCGCGGCCAGTTTCATCTTTATCCTGTAATGTCCAGATGACGCCCCAGGTCCGGATCTTCGATGTTCTCCCTATCTTCCCTGTCCTCCGCTTCCGGCGGATGGGGGCGGTGTTTGGGTTCCTGCCCGCCGGGACCGGCTCCCTCCTCCCCCACCGAATTGAGATCGGACTCCGTTTTTTCGGTTTCGTTGATGTGGGTGTCCCGCTGTTCCGCCTGGCGTACCGCCGCGAGGAACTGCTGGGATTGCAGAAGGGAGGCGGAATTTTTTTCCACCGCCTGTTCCTTGCCCGCCTGATTAAGCTGGGTAAAGAGGGTCTGCATTTCGATAGGACGAATTGACATAGTTTACTCCCCCGCCTCCATGCCCTTGGGCTTTCTTGAAGCCATATCCTCTTTCATCTCCTCGTACTTAACCGGGGTAATGTCATGGTTGTCATTGATCAGGGTAATGGCCCTAAACTCGGTGCGAACTTTTAAGGAAGCATCTTTAATGATAACCTTAACTCCCGGATAAATCCGGGAAGAAGCGGAAACTTTGCCCGCTACTAAAAGGGAGCTCATGTGTTCCCGCAGTTCCTCCTGCTCCCGCTCCAATTCCTCCTTGCTCCCGGTGAGCTCCGCCTTTTTTTCCTGAAGCTCCCCGTAGTAGCCTTCTTTGTCTTCCGGCAGACCCCCCTTAGCCTTCTTGAGGCTTTCCAGGGTGGCCAGGTTGCGTTCGATATCCTCCAGGTCGTTTCTGAGTTCCTGCAGGGCCTCTTCAAGCTCGACCATGCGGCTGGAACTCTTAGGATCGTAGCCCACTTCAATGATGGTTTCCGATCCCGTGGGGGAGCCAAAGGTCTTGGCCCGGACCTCCTCGGTAGCCCGGAGGCGGCCCCCCACGATGGTGGCCCTCTTGCCTTCGGAGATGATCATTTTATTGGAATCCACGTTGGAGTTGATGATTCCATCGGAGGCAAAAACAATTTCCCCCGCAACAATGTTGGAGTTTTCGATAAATTTAGCCCAGACTCCCTTGGCGGCCCGGATGGCCCCTTCGGTTTTGCCGTTGATACCCTGCCTAACGATGATATCCCCCTCGGAATCCAGGTCCGCCTTGCCCACGTTGCCCTCAACCTCGATGTTCCCCGCGGCCTTAACCTTAAAGCCGTCGGCCACGCTCCCCTTAACGATAACGGTTCCCAGGAACACCACATTGCCCCCGGATTTGAGATTAACATCCCCTTCCACCACGTAAATGGGTTCGACATTGATCCTGTCCCCGTCCATGATCACCTGGCCGTTGATTTCGGCCACCGCGGTGGCGCCGTTCTCGGCGAGCCGGACATTCCTGCCCACTTCAAACTTAATGTCCGTTCCGGCCCGGGTGGGCAGGAGTTTGCCCAAAACGGTACGCCCCGGAGTTCCCTCGTCCGGGGGAATCTTCTTGGCCAGAACCTGCCCCTCCACGACGTTAAGGATGAAGTTCATCTCTTTAAAATCCACCCGGCCGTTCCGTTCCTTGAGCTCCTTGGTGTGGCGGTCCAGTTCAAAATTGTAGGTAATCCTCGCGTTTTTCCCCGGAACGGGGGAGGTTCCCTTGGCAACGCAGACGGGGGTGTTATAAACAGGCATATTTTCCAAGTCCAGCAGCAGGTCTTCATTGATGCCGTGGATCACCCCGTTGGCCTTGAGGAGGCCGAGGATGGCCGGGGCCGCCAGATCCGAGCCCCCCGGTCCGGGGGGGGCAATCACCACGAAGGCGGACATCTCGTTGTCCCGGATATCCACGGAAAGCATGGAATCGTTTAAGGGGTTATGCTCAAAATTACCCACCCAAACCGATTCGCCGTCGGCCAGGCGGACGATCTTCTTTACCAGGTTCCGGTCAAAATCGGTGATCCCCCGTTTTTCCAGGCTTTCCAGGGCCATTTTTTCGGTAACCCGGCGGCCGTTGCCCTCCGGGGGAAAAACCTTGAGCATGACCCCCTCCGGGGCCAGGCGGACAAAGACCTGTCCGTCCATGTCCACCGGGGTTTCCACATCCTCAAATTCCGAATCCGCCTCTGCGCCGGTTCCTTCCTGCTGCGGGGCGGCGGCCTTTGCCTCGTAGGCCAGGATCTTAACCGGTTTTTTGCCCATCCCAAAGACGCCCCTGGCGCCCTGTTCAATTAGCTCGTACTCGATCTTGCGGAGGGGCAGGCCCAATTCAATAGTGGCCTGGGCTAGGGCATCCTCAATGGTGGCGCCCTCCACCGTTACCGACGAGCGGGTACGCTCATCCTCCGCCTTTTGCCGCATAAAACTGCGGATTTCCGCCAGTTCGATCATGGTTCCCCTTAGAGGATTCCCCTCTTTAAGTTACTGAGCTTGGTCCGCAGATGCAGGATGGCCTTGGTATGAAGCTGAGAAACCCGGGACTCCGTAACCTCTAAAATCTGTCCAATTTCTTTCAGGGTAAGGTCTTCGTAGTAGTACAAAACTAAAACTTTTTTTTCTTTTTCAGGAAGGTCGCTGATGGCCTTAACGATAACCCGCTTGATTTCCTCTTTTTCCACGATGGTATCGGGATTCAGGCTCTGGGGGGACTCAATGGAATCCACAATGGAAACTTTATCGTTGTCTTCCCCGGAATACCAAACGTCATGGAGGGACAAAATGGCGGTGCCGGAAATGCGCAGCAGGGTTTTTTGGTAGTCCTCCAGGCTGACGTTAAGTTTAGCGGCTACCTCCAGGTCCGAGGCGGTGCGGCCCAGGGAAGACTCCAGGGCGCTTACGGTTTCTTCGATCTCCTTGGCCTTTTGCCTGACGGACCGGGGAACCCAATCGACGGAACGCAGTTCGTCAAAAATGGCGCCCCGGATCCGGGTAACGGCATAGGTTTTAAATTTTACATTTTTATCGGGATCAAATTTATCAATGGCGTCAAAAAGGCCGAAGATGCCGTAGCCCACCAGATCGTCAAATTCCACGTTGTGGGGCATTCCTACCGCCACCTTTCCGGCTACGTACTTTACGAGGGGAGCGTATTGCTTAATGAAGGCATCCCGCACTTTCGGGTCCTTGTTTTTTTTGTAGTCGTTCCAGAGGTCCTGTTCGTTTTTACCGTCTATGAACCCGTCTCCCATACTAGCCTTCCTAATCTTTTTTCAACATGGTTTGGATTGCCATTGCGGCTTCATCCGGATGATGCTCTCCCCCCAAAAGATCAATGGTAACCTTTTTGGGGGCTTGGGGAGAAGCGCCGGAGGAGGCGCCCCCGTTAAAAGCCCCTTCTAAAACCCCCAGGTCCTCATCCCCCTCCTCTTCGTCCAGGGTTTCCAATTCCTCCTCGTCTTCGGGTTCCAGTTCCGCCCCGGAAGAATCCCCCGGAATGGCGGCGCCGACAGGGGGCACGCCGGCCGGCCGGTCAGCCTGAGGGGCGGCGGGGGCCCGGGCAGGGGCGTCTTCCCCGGCGTCCTCCAGTTCATCCGCAAGCTCATCTTCCAGTTCGCCCTCCCCTTCCCCGTCCAGAACAATATTGATTCTTTCCCCCGCCGGCGGGCCGGCCGGGCCATCGCCCATGAAGATCTGATCCGGATCCTCCGAATCTTCCCCGGCCTCCGGCTCCCCGGGGGAGTCAAAAAGCTCAGGAAGGAATCGCCGGCAGACAAAATAGGCGCCGTTAAAGAGGGCCGCCATAGCCAGGGCGGAACAGAGGCCGCGAAAGAACAGGCCCCCCGGGGTAACATCATGAAAAAGGCCCAGCACAAAGGAGAAAATAAAGGCCCCCGCGGCGATGAAGGCTGTTATCCTAATTTTAATCAAATTCCCCACCCATTTCCCCTTTAATAGCTTAGGATAAAAACGCCGGTCCGTCAAGCCGGGTTTTATCAGCAGCGGCCATCCCCAGGGATAACCACAGGGTCTTCCTAAAGCCGCCCGAAAAGGCGCTTAATAAAACGGTTAAGGCCGCTCCCCTCCGAAAATTCCGATTTTTCCAGCCGGTTGGCAATGTCGGTGATGCAAATGGAAGCCTTGGAGGAGGGATTATCCGCCAAAAAGGGTTTCTGCTTGATCACCGCCGCGGAAACCGCAGGATCGTCGTACACGTAGCCCAGGTAATCCACCTTGATATTTAAAAATTGATTGGCAATGGCAATAACCCGTTCCGAAACTTTTTTCCCCTGGGTAACGCTCTTAACCCGGTTTACAATGAGCTTGAGGTTTAAATCCTTGGCGTCCATCTCGGTGGCAATGATCTTAACGATGCCGTACGCGTCGGTAATGGCGGTGGGTTCCGGGGTGGTAACGATGATCACGTCATCCGCGGCGGCCACAAAGGCCAGCACGTTGCTGGAGACCCCCGCGGAGGTGTCGATGATAATAATATCCGCCGAGGAAAGCTCCGAAAGTTCGCTGATAAACCACTTCCGTTCTTCCTCTTCGAGGTTGGCAATCTTAAAAAATCCGGAGGCCCCGGCGACGATGCTTATGCCGTAGCTGGTTTCAATGATAATTTCCTTCATGGTTTTTTGACGGCGGATAATATGATAAAGGTTATACTTGGGGATGACCCCTAGGATAACATTGACGTTGGCCAGTCCAAGATCCGCATCCAAAACGATAACCTTCTTGCCCAGTTTGGCATAGGCAATCGCCAGGTTGATGGACAGGTTGGTTTTGCCCACCCCGCCCTTTCCGCTGGAAACACTGATGATTCTGGTTTTTTGCTGCTTAGTTTCCCCTGAAGGTTTGCGATCCTTCATAATTTCCCTTAGTCCGTCTGCTTGGTCCATTCTTTGCCCTTCTCCAAATAGTTTTCGCCTCTCAGCTTTTCGATATTGATCGTAAAGTTTTCCAGATTCTTAATGAGCCGGATCTTCGTGGCCGGCTCCATGTCCCAGGGGACTCCCTGCCCAAAGGTAATGTAGGCCAGGGGTTTGCCTGTTTCCGCTAAAACGCTTATGATGTTTCCGATCCTTTGGGTTTCATCCAGCTTGGTAAGGATCACCGCGGCGTAACCAAAGGACTCATACTCCCGCAGAATATCCCGCATGTCCGAAGCCTTGGTGGAGGCGCTGATGAGCAAAAAATACTCCGCCCGGCTTCCCAGGGGGGAAAGGATCTCCCGCATGTGGGCTATGTTAAGATAGTCCCGGGGGCTGCGGCCGGTGGTGTCCACCAGGATCCAGTCCGCGGCGGCAAAAAGGTCCGCCTTTTCTTTAAGCTCCTCCCGGCTTTTGGCCTGGGCCAGGGGAATTTCCAGAATGTTGGCGCAGCTTTCTAACTGCTCAACCCCCATGATCCGGTAGTAATCGGTGGTTATCAGGCGCACCTCTTTGGGGCCCGTTTGATCTTCTTCTTTTTTTATGCGCCCCGCAAGTTTAGCGATGGTGGTGGTTTTGCCTACTCCGGTGGGGCCGAGAAAAACCAGCCGCCGGGGGCCTTCTCCCTTATCGGGGTAAATTTTTATTTTATCGCAGAGATACTTAACCGTCTGCTCCTGAACCGCGGCAAAATCCTCCAGGGCGGAAAGGGGCAGTTCGTCCTTAAGCCTGGCGGTAAGCTCCCGGATAAGGGGCAGGGAAAAATCATTCTGGGCCAGGAGGTCTTCGATTTTAACCAGATGGGGATGCCCCTCTTCTTTGGGGCGGCTCTCCTGACGGGATACGGTTTCCCGGATCTCCTTAAGCTCCTTAAGCACCCGGTGAATTCCCGGCTCCGTGGGGGGGGGCGGTTCGCCGGCCTGCCCCCCCGGGGGGACCCCCTGGGTCGGCCGGGGCGCCGGGGTTTCGGAGGGCCGGGCCGCCAGGGCCGCGGCGGCGATGATCCGGTTTTTCTCCTCCTCCAGCCGCATTTGCTTTTGGTGGCTTTTTTCGTCCGAGACGTAGCCGGAAACCTCCACCCCCTCCCTGGCAAAGAGGCCCAGAAAACCTCCGGTCCGGATAGTCCGGTAACTTATGATGGTATACTCAGGACCGTACTTGTCCTTAATTTTTTGCTTAACATCCAGATAGCTCAAGCCCTGCTCGCTAAAGTACTGCATCTTTTACCTTCTTCCTCCGGCAGCCGCCGTTTCCTCCTCCACAGGGGCGGTTTGTTCCGGGTTTATCTCCCCCAGCCTCTCCACCTTAAAGGCAGGATCAATTTCCGGAACCGAAATAACCGCCGTCTCGGGGAGCTCCCGGCGGATGGCGTTCCTGACCAAAACCCGGGCGGGCTCGGAGGTAAGGATAAGTCCGGTGTAACCCTGATTTTGCCCCGCCCTGATCATGTTGGCCGCCAGATTAAGCCAGCGCCGCTGCAGCTCCGGGGCCAGGGCCGCCACCGGGCCGGCGGCGGTATCCACCCGGGAATCAATGATCTCCTGCTCCAGGGCGGGGTTAAGGGTCCACACGTGGAGAACCTTGTTTTCGTCCGCCAGGGCAAGGCAGATCTCCCGGCTTAAAACCTGCCGGACCTTTTCTACCAAAAAGGTGGTATCCCGGGAAACCGGCGCGTAATCCGCCACGGCCTCCAGGATGGTAACGATGTTTCTGATGGAAACCTGTTCCTGCAAAAGCCTCTGCATGATCTTGAGCACTTCCCCTAAGCTTAAGGTTTTCAGCACCTCATCCACCACGGAGGCGTAATCGGATTTGAGGGCGTCCAAAATCCGCTGCATTTCCACCCGGCCCAGCAGTTCATGGGCGTGGCTCTTGATAACCTCGGTAAGGTGGGTGGCGATAACCGACTGGTTGTCCACGATGGTAAACCCCGCCCGCTCCGCCCGGTCGCGGTACTCCTCGGTGATCCACTTGGCGGGAAGTCCAAAGGCGGGGTCCGTGGTTTTCTCCCCCGGAATTTCATCCGCCAAACCTCCGGGATTAATGGCCAGGTAATGACCCATCCGGATGATTCCCGTACCCATTTCCACGTTTCTGATCTTGATGCAGTACTGAACGGCTTCCAGGCGCATATTGTCGATGATCCGGATTCGGGGAACCACCAGGCCCAGTTCCAGGGCTGTTTCCCGGCGAATCCGGGTGATCCGGTCCAGAAGTTCCGAAGACTGATCCTTGTCTACCAGGGGAATGAGGCCGTACCCCAGCTCCAGAGAAATGGGATCCGGGGGCGCCACCGGGGAGAGTTCCGGGGAGGCGGAGACCGCGGCGGACTTGGTTTTTTCTTTTTCGGTCTGCACCGCCGCCTGCTTTTTCCGGCTTAAGAGGTAGGCGGAAAAGCCCACAAGAATTCCCAGGGGACCCAGGAGATACCAGGGAAAACCGGGAACAAAGGCCAAAAGGAAAAGAAAGATCGCCGCAATCCAGTATATCCGGCTGTCCCGGGTAAACTGTTCGGAAATGTCCCGGCCGAAGGTTCCGTCGGAAACCGCCCGGGTAACGATGAGACCGGTGGCGGTAGAAACCAAAAGGGAGGGGAACTGGGTGATAAGGCCGTCCCCTATGGTAAGGCTGATGTAGTTGCTGATCGCGGAGGAAGCTGATTCGCCGTGGATAGTAACCCCCACGATAAATCCCCCCACCATGTTAATCAGGGTAATAAAAATCCCTACCTTGACATTGCCTGAGATGAACTTGCTGGCTCCGTCCATGGAGCCGTAAAAATCGCTTTCCTTTTGCAGGTCCCGCTTGCGCTGCCGGGATTCCTCCTCGGTAATGGCGCCGGAACTGTACTCCTGCTCTATGGCCATTTGTTTAACCGGCAGGGAATCCAGGGTAAACCGGGCGGCCACTTCCGCGACCCGGGTGGCCCCCTTGGTGATCACCACAAACTGAACCGCGATAATGATGATAAAGATGATAAGGCCGATAACCATGCCTTCCGTTCCCCCGGCGCCCACCACAAAGCTGCCGAAGGCCCGGACCATCTGGCCGTTAAAGGCCGCCCCCCGGGACAAAATAAGCCGGGTTGAAGAGATGTTTAAGGCCAGGCCGAAAACCGTGGAAACCAAAAGCAGGGTGGGAAAAACAGAAAAATCAAGAACCCGCCGGGTGTAGAGGACAATGAGGATAATCAGCAGGCTTAGCCCCAGGTTAAAGATCATGAAAAAATCCAGCAGCCAGGCGGGAAGGGGGATGATCATCATCATCACAATAACGATGACGCCCACCGCCACCAGGGCTTCGGATTTATCGCTTAAGAGAATCTTTCGGATGGATCCGGCAATGTCAGACAAGGTAAAACTCCTTTAAGGCGGCGGTTTAAACCGCCGCGGTATTCACGCCCCGCATTTCATAAACCCGCTTAATGATCAAAATCATGGCCTGGTAGAATTTTTCAGGGATAACCTCTCCGATATCCACCTCCGCATAAAGGGCCCGGGCCAGGGGTTTATCCTCGATAACGGGAATATCGTAACCCAGGGCGGTCCGGCGAATCCGCAGGGCTATTTCGTCCTGGCCCTTGGCGATAACCATGGGGGCGGCCATGGACAGGGAATTGTAGCGCATGGCCACGGCATAATGGGTGGGGTTGGTAATGACCACGTCCGCCTGGGGAAGGTTTTTCCACATGTTGCTGGTCAGCAGGGACATCATCCTTTCCTTAAGGCGGTTTTTTACCAGGGGGTCCCCTTCGGACTGCTTGCGCTCCTCCTTAACCTCCTGGCGGCTCATTTTTAAGGACTCCCGGTACTGCCGCCGGGCAAACCAGTAGTCCGCCAGGGCAAAGATGAGCATGAGGATCGCCGCCTGAAGCATGATCCGGAAGGTAAGCCCCCCCACCAGGCTGATGGCGGCCTGAAAAGTCTGATTAACCAGCCCCAGGATATCCACAAGCCGTCCGGTAATATTAATGTAGGCCACGATGCCGATGATGATGACCTTAACCAGGGACTTGGCAAAGTTAAAGGCCGCCTCGGAAGAGACAAAGGAACGGGAAAACCACTTTCCGAACCGGGGAACAATCCGGTTTAAGTCCGGGGTGATGGTTTTCGTGGTAAAGAGAAAGCCCACCTGAATCAGATTCCCCGCCAGGGCCGCCACAAAGGCCGCTATGGCCAGGGGGCCGACTATCCTCAGAAAAAACGTTAAAAACGCCTGGGCGGCCAGGCTTGAACGGCTCACATCCATTTCCGCAGAACGGCTCAAAAAAAACTGCATCATATCCGTAAGGCCGGCCAGCATAAACCGGCCCCCCAGGGCAAAGGCCAGCACTGCAAAGAGCAGCACCACCGCGGAGGTAATGTCCTGGGATTTTGCCACCCGGCCTTCCTCCCGGGCCTTGCGGATCTTTTGCTCCGTGGGCTCTTCGGTTCGGCCCTCATCTTCGGCGGCAAACCACTGGAGGTGAATAAAGAAGTCCGGCGCCGGGGCTCTCTCCGGACCGGCCCCCAGGGGCTGCCGAAGAACCGGAAAATCCCCTTCCGGGGGCGGACCCAGCCAGGTTAATTTCATGGGCCGCCTCCCGCCGGAGTCATGAGCCGGAGCAGATGGGTAAAACTAAAGTCGATAATCCGGCCAAAGCTCTCCATCAAGAGGGGAATCATCAAAAACAACAGCAAAAAGCCGATAAAGATATTAATGGGAAAGCTAATCATAAGAAGGTTCATCTGAGGCGCGGCTTTGGCCAGAAGCCCCATGGAAGCGGAAACCAGAAAGAGGGTTCCCAAAATGGGCAGGGAGATGAGGAGGGCCTGGGAAAAAAGCTCTCCGATGCTGCGGAGGAGGGTATCAAAAAGGAGCTCCCGCCTTAGAAAGAAATCGTAGGGCCTGATGGTTTCAAAGGAACGCTGGATTCCCGCAAAAAATAACTGATGAAAACCCCTCCCGGTTAAAAAGACATACATGGCCATCAGGTTGAAGAGAAGGCCCACCAGGGGCAGTTCAACTTGGCTTAGGGGATCAAAGATCTGGGAAGCGGCAAAACCCATCTGCAGGGCAAAGAACTGCCCCGCCAGTTGAAAGGCCGCGTAATAAACCTGAAGGAGAAAACCCAAAATAAGGCCGATTAAAATCTCGCAGACCACAAACCCGACGTACATAAGGGCCGTGTCCGGAACAACGTAGCCCCGGGCCGCCTCCCCGGGCAGAATGAGGACGGCGGTTAACAGGCTTAAAGCCACCTTGGCCATGGCAGGAACCGCCTCGGTGGAGAAGAGGGGCGCGGAAAAGATCAGGGCCGCTATCCGGGCAAAAATGAGGAAAAAAACGTGGGACATCAGCACCAGGTAATCCAAACTCATCCAATCATCTCCGGTATCGCTTCAAACAGGCGAATGGTGTATTCCCGGATCGTGGTAAGCATCCATTCGCCGAAAAAGATCAGGGTAATAAAAATGGCCGCCATTTTGGGAACAAAGGTTAGGGTTTGTTCCTGAATGGAAGTAGTGGCCTGAAAAATTGAAATGAACAAGCCCACTATCATGCTTACCAAAAGAGTGGGGGCCGACAGGATAAGCACCTGGAGAATCCCCGATCGCATTAAATCTACCGCTGTTCCGATGGTCATTATCCTAAGTCCTACCTAAAACTAAAAATTAACTGCTGGGTAATGAGAGTCCAGCCGTCTACCAGCACAAACAGCAAAAGTTTAAAGGGCATGGAGATCATCGCCGGGGGCAGCATGATCATCCCCATGGACATAAGCACCGAAGCCACCACCATATCAATAATAATAAAAGGAATAAACAGCATGATTCCGATTTTAAAGGCCACGGTTAATTCCGCAAGGACAAAGGCCGGAATCAGAACGTAGGTGGGAACATCCGCGGCGGTTTGGGGCCGGGAGAGGCCGGCCATCCGCATAAAGAGCAGGATGGAACTCTGATCCCGGGAAAGCTGCCTGAACATGAAGCCCCGGACGGGCCTTTCCACCTCGCTATACATCTGTTGAAAATCCATCTCCCCCGCGGAGAAGGGCCTGAAGGCATTGGTGTAAATGTCGGAAAAAACCGGCCACATGATAAACAGGGTTAAAAAGAGGGCTATCCCCATAAGGACGGTGGTCGGCGGCACCTGTTGAAGGGAAAGGGCCTGGCGGATAAAGTTAAACACCACGGAAATCCGCAGGAAGCAGGTAACCAGAAGAATCAGGGAAGGGGAAAGGGTGATCACCGAAAGGAGAATCAAAAGCTGCAGGGAGAGGGCCACCTCCCGGTTGCTCTCCGGTTCCCTGATGCCCAGTTCAATAAAGGGCATCCGCTCCAGGATGGCCTGGGGGCCCGCCGGGGGAGGGGGCTCCGCCGTTTGGGCATGGAGAGAGAAGGCTTCTGTCAGCAACAAAAGCCCTGCGAGCAACCCCCTGGCAAATAGTCCTTTCATTTTCCCCCCAGTTTTGTGTATTAAAAAACCTTGGGCCCCCCAATTTTCACCTTCAGGGCCCTGTTTTAAAAATCTACATTTTTTTCAACCTATCCCGCTGGCGGGACAAAAAATCCTTGTTTTTGGTCATGGTTTTTTCGATTCCCCCCCCGCCGGGGCCGCCGCCCTTCCGGTTGAGGACCCGGTTTAACCAGTCCTGAAAGCTGGTCCCCGGAGGAACCGGGGAGGCGGTGGAAAACAGAAAATGCAGCTCGTCCAGGGAATCCTTATCGTCGATCCGGGCCACCAGGTTGACGGCGCTTTCCCCCGCCCCCACCAGGAGAATTTCCCGGCCCACCTCCACCAGGTGCAGGGTCCGTCCGGGGCTTAAGACACAGGAACCCCGGACCTTAATAAGCTCGCTGTTTCCCGGCGAGGGACCGGCGGCTTTTTTTAAGAGCCTAAAGACGGCGTAGATCACCGCCAAAACCAGGAGAAAGATGAGGATCATCCGGATAACGTCCCAGGGGGTTATGAGGCCCGGCGCCGGGGGAGCTTCGGTTTCGGGGGCTTCGGGGAAGGTGATGCTTTCTTCGCTCTGAAACAGCTCCGCCGGGGAGGGGGCTTCCGGGGCCTGCTCCTGGGCGGCAAGAAAAGCCCCCCCGCCTAGGGCAGGGCCAAGGCCCGCGAGGAGGGCAAGACAAAGGAAACGATAAATTAATTTAACAAGATGCGGTTTTTTCACATCCCCTCCTTTTGCGAAAAACAATTTCTCCCCGCCGACAGCCCTAACGCTTGCCCCCGGCGGAAATTTTTTAGGAGTTCCCAAACTCCTTCAATTTTTCCGGCTTACAGCCTCAAGAGTAATCCGCCACCCTATCCATGGGCGAAACAATCTCCGTAACCCGGACGCCGAAATTCTCATCAATAACCACCACTTCGCCCTTGGCAATGAGTTTGTGGTTTACCAGAATATCCACCGGTTCACCGGCAAGTTTGTCCAATTCAATAATCGTGCCTTCCCCCATCCCCAGAATATCCTTGATGAGCCTCTTGGTCCGGCCCAACTCAACGGTCATCTCCATGTAAACATCCATGAGAAGGCTGATGTTGCCGTGATCCCCCGTGGGGCTCTGGGGGTTGAGGCCGGGAAACTGAACCGGCTGAACATTTTGATAGCCCTGCCCTCCCTGGGGCATTTGACCGTAGCCCTGGTTCATGGGCGCTCCCATGCCGGGGGCCATCATTCCCGGCATGGCGGGCCCCGGAGAAGGTCCCATGCCCCCTCCAAAGCCTCCGAGGGACTCCAGGCCGCCCATGTCCTTGGGGGCCGCCGCCTGCGGGGGGGCCACCAGTTGTTTAACCAGGTTAAGGTCAAAGAGCTCGGTAAGAACCCCCGGCGGCTTGTCATCCACGGTTATGTCGTACTGCACCCGGACAAAGCTTGAGGGGGTAAAGGAAAAGGAATCCGAAGAGAGCATCCGGGTTTCCCCGAAGGAAGGCATGATGGTAAGCCCGGCCTTGTCGCCAAAGGTAGTCGAGGCCGTCCCTACCAGGGTGTTCCCCGCCTCTCCCAGGGCCGACAGGGCCGCCTCGCTTAGGTCCACATCCTCCATGCCCATCATAAGGCCCGCCATATCCTTGGCCAGATCGGAGCTTAACAGGTAACTGTGCTTGCCGGAAATTCCATCCTGAAAATCCGCGCTGATCTCCACCACTTCGCCGGGCATAGCCCGGCCAATTCCCCCGTTATCGATGGTGTCTATCTGGGGATTAACCAGTTCCACCGTGTCATTTAAGAGGTTATTAAGATTAGAAGAATAGGAAGGCATCATCCCCCGGATAAGACCCAGGAAGGCCTGCTTTTCCTGGGGGGTGAGACCGCCGCCACCGCCGCCGGAAGAGGCCCGGGGAGGTTCCGGAGCAGGGCCCAAATCCATTCCGCCGCCGCCTTGGAGCAGGGCGTCAATTTCATCCTGGGACAGGGAACCGTCACTCATTATTCTTCTCCTTCTACGGCCAGTTCTTCAAACTCTTCTTTATTGACATCTTCCAGTTTGCTGGTAATCTGAATGGCCACTTTATTGCCCACCACTCCGGGGCGGCAGAGAAACTTAGGCCGGCTGCCCACCTTAACTACCATGTTATCGGTAATCCGGGTATTGGGAAGCCGGATCGTGTCCCCCCGCTGAAGGGCCAGAACATCCTTAACCTGAAGATTCATCGAACCTATTTCAGCCATTACCATAACGTCAATAGAGGCCAGCCGTTCTTTGAGGGTATTCAGGTTTTCCGTGGTACCAGAACTACGCACCGAGGAGTACATATACTGGGCGGAGAGTTTGGAAATGATGGGTTCGATGGTTAGGTAGGGAATACAGAAGTTAATCATTCCCTCCACCTCTCCCACCTTGGTTTCCATGGTAACCAGCACCACCATGTCGTTGGGGGGTACGATCTGGGCAAACTGGGGGTTGGTTTCAATCTGTCCCAGCCGGGGCCGCAGATCGATCACTTGGCTCCAGGCCTCCCGGAGGTTGCCCAGAATCCTCACGATGATCCCCTCCATAACCTGGGATTCAATGTCCGAAAGGTCCCGGGTGATTTTTGTCCCCTCCCCCTGCCCGCCAAAGAGCCGGTCGATGATGGAGAAGGTGATGGAAGGATCGATCTCTAAAACCGCCGAGCCCTTTAGGGGATCCATGTTAATGATCCCCAGGGTGGTGGGGTTGGGAATGGAACGGATAAATTCCTCGTAGGTAAGCTGATCCACCGAAGCCACGTGAACCTGCACCAAAGACCGGAGCTGAGCGGAAAGGGCCGTGGTGGTAAGCCGGGCAAAGGTCTCGTGCATGATGGAAATAGTCCGGATCTGCTCTTTAGAGAACTTATCCGGGCGCTTAAAATCATAAATCTTGATCTTGCGCTGATCCGCCGCATGGGAGACTTCTTCGGTTTCAATATCCCCGGTAGAAATGGCCGTTAAAAGCTGATCAATTTCGTCCTGGGAAAGTACTTCATTCATCCGTGCTTCCGTTGGTTCAAATTAAAAATCGTAAACGTTATACTGCCTAAAAACTATCTGCTGCACCGCATTGCCGATGGTGAGGAGCCGGTTTAACTGCTCCTGAAGCTCCTGCTTTACCACCGCCTCGTTATTGGGGGAAAGCTCCTCCCGGGTTTTGCGGCTAAAGTACTGCCTAACCAGGTCAAAGAGCTGATTCTCCCGCCGGACCAGCTCCCCCTGAATGGCCTTGCTGCCGGATTCGTAACCCAGGCGAATCTCCACGATAACCGTCGCCGGGGGCTGGTCCGCCGTGCGGGACCGGATCTCCGGGATGGAGTACCAGTCGTAGGCCGGCGTTTTGGCCACCAGAACATCCGATGCGTTTGCCTGGGTCAGCCCCGTGGTTCCCCGGTTGAGAATCTTCATGGTAAAAAAGACCACCGTTACGATAAAAATAACGGCGGCCAGGATTATGGCCACCCATTTGAGAATCTTGGGAAGCAGGCTTTTTAGGGCTGAGGATTTGCCTCCTGTTTCGACTTCCGCACCGCCGCCGCCTCCGGCATCCCCATCGTCATAAATATCGTCATCACCCATGAAACCGGTCTCCTACTCAAAGCCGGGGTAAAGAGAAACTACCCCCTAGTAATTCTACCAAAGTTTTTTGTTTTTGCCTACTAAGTAAAAAAAATTTCCATTTTTTAGAGATTGCCCTCCGTAATAATGACAATGTCCACCCGGCGGTTGTAGGCCCGGCCCTCCGGGGTATCGTTGGAAACCAGGGGCATGGTATCGGCAAACCCCGCCACCTGAAAGTTGTTTTCCTCCACCCCGAATTCCGACAAATAATGGAGCACATTGATGGACCGCTGGGCGGAAAGCTCCCAATTGCTGGGCCAGGGGCCTGCCGGATCGGTGCCGATGTTGTCGGTATGGCCTTCGATCCGGTATTTTAGCCCCGGATCTTCCTGGGTCATCCCTATCAAAAGGGAAGAAACCTTTTGCAGGGTTTCCCGAACCGCATCAATGTTAACCTCCGCCGAAGCCGGGGCGAACAGCACATCCGCGGCAAAACTAATCACCAGGCCCCGCTCGTCCTGGGTAATTCGCACCATCCGGGACCGGGATTCCGTCTGAAAAAGGCTCACCGCCCGCTGCCGGGCGGAGTCCAAGGCCCGGCCCCGCTGCATGGAAGGGAGGGACTCAATGGTGTTTCCCAATTCCGCCAACTGCCCCACTTCCAGGGTGTTGCCCCCGCCGAACATCCCCAAGCCGGAAAAGGCCGAAAGGATCAGGTTCATTTTGTAGCCCTCGGTGGTAGCATCGGTATACATAAGCACAAAGAAGGTGAGCAGGAGAGTTACCATGTCTCCGTATGTATTGAGCCACTCCTGGAGGGCCGGACAGGCTTTTTCTTTTTTGGGCGGTTCAGCCATAATGCCTCCTATTCGGAACTGCCGATTTCGGCCCTGATGCCCTCCCGCTTAGAGGGCGCCAGGTAAGACAAGAGTTTGGATTCCAAAATCCGGGGGTTGTCCCCGGACTGTATCGAAAGAATCCCCTCGATGACAATTTCCAGAACCAGGGTTTCTTCCGCATCCCGGTCTTCCAGCTTAAACTTGATGGGGGTTAAAAAGAAGTTGGAAAGCAGGGACCCATACAAGGTGGTAATCAGGGCTAAGGCCATACCGCTTCCTAAGGAGGCCGAGTCGGACAGGTTGGCTAACATCGCGATAAGCCCCACCAGGGTTCCTATCATTCCGTAGGCCGGGCCCATGCTGGACCAGTTTCCGAAGAAGGTGATCATTTCCCCGTGCCGGGACTGGAGTTGGTTGAGCTCCGTGTAGAGCATGGTTTTGATGACCTCCGGATCGGTGCCGTCAACGACAAACTGGATGCCCTTTTTCATAAACTCGTTTTCCAGGGCTTCCAGTTCATCTTCCAGGGCCAGAAGCCCTTCCCGCCGGGCTTTTTCGGAAAACCGGACCAGAACGCCGATGATCTTTTCAACCGAGAAGGACTGGGTGTTGATGACCTTTTTAACCACGGTTCCGATTTTGGACAACCGGGAAAGGGGGCTGCCTATCATCATCGCGGCAAAGGAGCCGCCGATAACCATGGCCAGGGAGGGAAGGTCGGCAAAAATGACAAGCCCCCCGCCCCCCTGGGCCATTGACCACACCACCAGGAAAATACCTGCGACAAAACCAATTATTGTGGAAAGATCCATCTGCGTCCCCTACAATTCGTTCTTAAAGGCTCCGATGAGCTTGCGGTAATCCACGATACTATTAAAAATAGACTGGTAGTCCTCGCGGACTACTAGCCTTTTACCGGAGAGCATGATCAGGGTTATGTCGGGATTCGCCTCGATATACTCGATTTGATGGGGATTGACATAATAGGCATCCCCGTTCAGTTTGCTTACTTTAATCATAGCCGCTTGATTTCATGTCCTCCCCTATTTATCCTTTATGCCTAGCGCTTAAGGGTCAAAAGTTCCTGAAGCAGGGTGTCCGCCGTTTGAATGGTCCGGGAATTAGCCTGAAAACCCCGCTGGGTAACGATCATATCGGTAAACTGGGCGGCCAGATCCACGTTGCTCATCTCCAGGGTGCCGGGCCGGATTTTACCCTTCCCCGCCACCCCCACCGGGCCGATATTGGCGGTACCGGAGTTGTTGGATTCCACGTAGGTATTTTCCCCCGCCTTGTCCAGGCCCCCCGCGTTGGTAAAACTGGCCAGGGCCACCTGGCCCAGGTAGCGGTTGGAACCGTTGGAATACACCCCGGTAATCACCCCGTTCTGGTCGATCTTAAAACTTTCCATGTAGCCCATGGTGTAGCCGTTTTGTTCCACCGCCTTGGTGGAAGACCTTTCGGCAAACTGGGTTACCGCGTTAACCGCGGCCCCCACTTCCCCTAGGTTAATGCTAAACTCCTGCCTGACCGGCTCCCCCGCGGGACCGGGAGTAGCGCCTAACACGTCAAAGCCCACCTGAAGCTGCAAGAGCCCTTCGGCGGCGGCGTCCCCCAGGGAATCCACCGCGGATTCCAGCACCCCTAAATTGCTGAAGTTAATCGTAAAGGTATTGTTGTCCGCCACGTTGGCCTCCCCAACGTCTACGCTGACATTGGTGGCCTCTTCCAGTTCTCCGTCCACCGTAACCGTTCCCACCCAGGAGTTGGGCGCGGCGGGGTCCTGGGACTTGGTAAACTCTATCCGCAGGGTATGGAGGTTGCCGAAGGTGTCGTAGATATCCTTGTCCAGAGTCCAGGTTCCTGCGGCAATGTCCGCCGCTCCGGCGTCCGGGGCAATGGGGGTGGTGCGCTTGTCCAGATTGCAGGCCAGGTTAACCTCGGTTGTGGCGGCGGCGGGATCCTTGGAGCCCACGGGGATGATCAGGTCTCCCACATCCGCGGCGTTGTTGATGAGGGTCCGGCCCTCCACCGTTTCGGCCATCCAGCCCTGAACCTTCATGCCGTTGGCGGGGTTCACCAAAAGCCCGTCTTCATCCAGGGCGAAAGCCCCCGCCCGGGTATAGTACTGCTGGTTGCCCGCGTTAAGGATAAAAAAACCATCCCCCGCAATGGCCAGGTCCGTCATAACTCCGGTGGTTTGGAAAGAACCCTGGGTATGAATCGTATCAATGGAGGCCACCATCATGCCCAGGCCCACCTGCTGGGGGTTTACCCCCCCCAATTCATCGGTGGGACGGGCGGCGCCGGCCAGGGTTTGGCTTATCATATCCTGAAAGTTGACCCTGCCCAATTTAAAACCCGTGGTGTTGACGTTGGCGATGTTGTTGCCGATGACATCCATCCTGGTTTGATGATTCTGCAAGCCGGAAACACCGGCGTATAGACTCCGCATCATAGAGCAGATTCCTCCTTGTTGGCAATGCTCATCACATTATTAAAATCGTAGTAGCTGCCGTTGACAAAAAGCTGAAGCACCTCTTGGCCTATGACCTCTTCCACAGTTCCGGTAACCGTCCGCTCTCCCTGGAGGATAGTAACCTCCCGGCCTAAAAGACTTACCGCCTGGCTCCGTGAAAAGGCCCCCGACAGCTTGGCAAATTCCTGGCTCATCCCGGTAATCTGCTGAAGGCTGGAAAACTGGGCCAACTGGGCGATAAATTCCCGGTCATTCATGGGATTAGCGGGGTCCTGGTTGCTAAGCTGGGTGGTGAGGAGTTTGATAAAATCCGCCTGGTCCAGGCTGTTCTTGTTCATCTGAACATTCCTCAGTTTTAACTCTTCGTTGTACTGAAGGTTTTGCCGGGTTAGGGCCGGCAGATCCTCCACCCTAAAAAGGGAATCGCTCATTTTTATCTCCTCTCCTAGGCCAACAGATTGATCACCCGATCCCGGGAATCGTAGGGGCCCCAAAACCGGTTTCCCGGCGCCGAAGACCCGGGGGCGGGCCCATCGAAGGCCCCCTCCTGGTTGTCGCCGGAGGAAGACAGATCGCTCCGGTCCTGCCCCCCCTCTTCCACCGCCACCTCCAACCGGGCGGAACCAAAGCCCTGTTCCTGAAAAGCCCGGACAAGGTCGGCCAGGTTGTCCTTTAGCATATCTTCCACATTCCTATTTTCGACCAGAATCCTGCCCACTATATGATTTTCATCGAGATTGAGGCGAATCCGTACCCGCCCCAGGAATTCCGGCTTGAGTACCAGGCGAATTTCCCCCTGGCCATGATCCCTGAGGATGATCCCCGACTGCTTCACGATAAGGGGAATCCCCTCATCCCGGAAGAGCCGGGACAGCTCCCCCGTTTCGCTCCGGGGGGCCGGAGTTCCGGCTTCCCCGGTTTTTCCCGGGCCGGGGGCCCTCAAAAGGCCCTCTCCGGCCTCCGGGGAGGGGGATTTTCCCCCGGCCGCCGGACCGGGATCGCCCCCGGTGAAGGAGGCCCGGTTTTCCCCGGCTTTGTCCCCCCGGTCTTGGGGGGTTTTGGCCCGGAGGGTGCGCCGGTCTTCTATAACAATGACCGGCCCCCGGTCCTCCGGCTCCCCGGCCTTTTCGGCAGGGGCCTTTTCTCCGAAACCCTCCGGCTTGTCCCCGGGGACCGGAGAGTTTTTAAGGGCTTTTTGATCCGGCCGGCCCGTCAGGGAAAGGGCCAGCTCTTGAACCGCCGGGGCCGGGGCGTCCCCCTCCGGGATTTGTCCGGAGGCCCCTTCCTCCGCCGCCGGGGCTTCTCCGCGGACCGTCGGGGATTCGGCGGCCAGGGGAATCAAGCCCTCCGGGTCCGGGGAGGGGGCGTCCTTTCCGGCGGAAAGGCTCTCGTCCCAGGGGGTAAAAAGGGCATAGCCCCCCTTGCCCCGGAGCTTTCCCGGAGTTTCTGTTCCGGAAATCCCGGGAGTCCCCTTTTTCCCCAAAGTCCCCGGCGGCTTTTCTAAAGCATGGGGGGCGGGGATTTCTCCGGTTTTGGCGGCCCCCAGGAGTTCCCCCCCGGAGAGGTTCGGGGTCGGCTTCGTTTCGCCCTCCTTTGAAGGGGCTTCCCCGGTGGCCTCCTTAAGGGCGCCCTCCCTTTGAAGCTCCCCCCGGGGTTTCCCCGGCTTTTCGGGTCTTTCCCCCGGAGAAGGGGCGCCGGGGGCCTCCGCCGGGGCCTGGGAGGTGGCCGAAGTTTGGCCCTGGGCCGGCCCCTGAACCGAAGCCGGGGTTTGGGCCTGGGCTTGCGCCGCAGCCGGAGCTTGCGCCGGGGCTGGGGTTTGGGCCTGGGCTTGGGCTTGGGCCGGCGGCCGGGAAAATTCTTCCCGGGGAAGGCGGTTCAGCAGATCCTGAAAGCCCGTTCCGGGAGAAGGATTGGGGAAAATTCCCTGAAAAGCGCCTTCCCCCGGGGAGGTTTGAACCCTGGG
>JAISRN010000109.1 GCA_031273605.1 Spirochaetales bacterium
GGTTTTGAGATATTTCCACCCGGATAATCCGTTCCCTCCCTCCGCTTAAGGAGGTGGAAGCCACGCCGTTTACCTGTTCCAGAAAGGGCTGAATTTGAGTTTCCGCAATTTCTCTTAAATCCTCCGAGGGCCTCTCTCCGGAAATGTTTAAGGACATAATGGGAATCATGGAGGGGTTGAATTTAAACAACTGGGGCGTCGAGACCTCGTCGGGCAGCATGTTCTTGACCATCTCAATCCGGTCCCGAATTTCACTGGAAGCCTCGTTTAAATCCGAAACCCAGTCAAATTCAAACATCACCATGCTCACCCCTTCGCTGGAAGTCGAGGTCATCCGTTTTATGTTGCTTACATTAATAAGCGAGCTTTCCAGGGGCCGGGTAACATTTTGTTCAACTTCTTCGGGACCCGCCCCGGAGTAAGCGGTATAAACCACCAGGTAAGGAGGGTTAATTTCAGGGATAAGATCAATGGGAATCTGAAAAGCAACATAAAGGCTCAATCCCAAAAGAAGGACAAAGATAATAAGGATGGTGGTAGGCTTGTTAATAACAGTTTTGGCTATGCTCATTGACCGGTCCTTATAAAACTTCTTTTTGGGAGATTATATTAACAAGGGAACCATCATTTACCTGGACAATTCCCTCGTAAATAATTTCTTCACCGGCCGACACTCCTTCGATGATCTCCGTAACTCCCTCCTGAACGATTCCCGGCGCTACCCTTTGCAGCCTGGCCCGGCCTTCGTCAATCACAAAGAGATAATTTTCATCAAAGCGGTTTACCAGGCAGCTTGAAGGAACCAGCACCGCCTGAGGTTTTGTCTGCATGATCAGGTCGATGTTGGCGTACATCCCGGCCTTAATCCCGGACCGGGAAACATCCGCCGGGGGAAGAACCAGGGAAAGCCTTATCTCCATGGTCCGGCTTACGGGGTTAACCACGGGGGAGATTTCCGAAACCCTGGCCTGAAAGGTTACCCCCGGCAGGGTGGCAAAGGTAAGGGCCGCCCGCTGATTCATCCGAATCAGGGCGGTAAACCGCTCAGGGATGTAAGTCCTTACCTTGAGGGACGACAGGTCGCCTACCACCAGCAGGGGCGCCTGGTTGCTTGCCATTCCCCCCACATGACCGTAGATGGCCGTTACGGTTCCGGTAATCGGCGACCGGACGGGGCTTTCGGAATAGTTCATCCCCGGCCGGGACGGGTCCACCCAGGCCAAAATCTGATCCCGGCGGACGGGAGTTCCCATGGACACCAGAAGGCGGGAAAGTTTCCCCACCGTATCGGGATAAACGTCCACCGTTTCGTTGGCAATAATATCACCGTTAATGCTGAGGTGGTCTTGAATCTCCCCCAACCGGGCAAAGGTGGTATTCACCGAAAAAACCGGCTCTGCGGCAGCTTCCTCAACCGGGGCGGCCTGGCCGCGGGCTTGCGCCATTTTATAAACCTGATAGCCTATGGCAGCCAGAACCAGGATCAAAAGGAAGAATAAAAAGAACCTCCCCTTGGGCTTGGTTTTTTTTGGGTTCGGTTCTTCCAGGGAAATTTCCTTGCCCCGGGGGTCGGGGACATTAGGTAGGTTGCTCATTGGTTACTCCGTAATAATTTCAGATAGAGAGGCGTTGAGGGCGAATTCCAGATCCAGCAGATTGGAAAGATAATTAAATTTTTCGACAAGCACGTCGTTTTGGACTTTGAGAAGATTATTCCGGACATTCTCCACTTCCAGGTACTCCCGGGTGCCCAGCCGGTAGGCTTCCTGACTCATCCTGTAAGCCCTCTCCGCCAAAGCCACGTTAAGTTCGTAGGCTTCCAGCAGGAGGGCGCTGTTTTCCAGCTTGTTGACCAGGTTGATGATCTCCATCTCCCCGTTTCTCAAAGCCTGGTCCAGGTTGTTTTGGGCGGTCAGCAGGGCGTCCTGTTTGGCCTGAACCGAATTATAGCCCGAAGAGTGGGGAATAAAATTGTCCAGGGGAAGGGCAATGGTAAGGGACCCGGACCACTGGTCCTGCCACGTGGGGGATTTCCACCGGTCGCCGTTGTAGGGATCGTTTACCGTGGTGCTCCACCCGCCGCGCAGGATAAAGCTGGGCATAAAACGGCTCTCTCTTTCCACCTGATAGAGCAGGTCCTGCATCTGCACATTCTGCCTGGCCAGCCTGACATCCTGCCGTTCATTGAGGTAGCGGGCGCAAAGGCCGGACGCGTCAAAATGGGTTATCTCCACATCCAGGGCGCCGACTAATTCCACCGGAGTTTCAAAATCGATCCCCAGCAGAAATTTAAAAAGCATCATCTGTTCCGCCAAAGTGGCGTTTATCTGATTCCGGTTGGGCCTAAGGGTCTCCAGCCCCACCTGGGCTTGCAGGAGGTCCAATTCGGAAACCAGTCCGTTATTATAGTGCTGCCGGGTTTGGGCATAGGTGCGTTCCAGGGTGGCGATATTCTGCTCCAACAGATCCAGCCCCGCCTGGGTAACCATGAGGCCGTAAAAGAGCTTGCGAACACTTCGCTCCATATCCTGCCGGGCCCGGTCGTAACTAATTTGATTAGTGAGGTACAATTCCTTTGCCACTTTTATTCCCGTAAAAATGGCCGAAGGAATCACCAGCTCCGCGCTCAGGTTGCCCACAAAGGTAACGGGATTGGGGGAAGCGAACATAGGCTCCAGGAACGAGAAAGTGGGAGGCAGAGATGTGGCAGGCGGGGTCTCCGCAAAAAGCCTGTTCTGGTAATTCATGGTAAGACTGGAGTTTATCGTAGGAAGGAACCGGTTCCAAACATTTTCCCAATCCCGGCGGCTCCCCTCCAGATCCCGGGCGGTGTTTTTTAAATTCAGGTTATTCTCAATCGCAAGAGCGGCGGCCTCGTCCGCATTTAGCCGCAGAACTTCCTGGGCCGCCACCGGCAGGATTCCGGCGGAGACCATCAACAAAATAAGGAAACCCCTGTGTTTCATGCCTTCTCCTTATTAGTAGAACAGGCGGGATTATTTTTTTAGCCGACAAAAAACTTAAGATAATTTCAAAATATTTTGAAATTACAAACAACAACCAATCCAAAACCACCCAGGCTTTGGCATTTTCAGCATATGTTAATATAACAACGGGACGAAGGAAAAGAAACAAAAAAACAGCGTTAATTTTGCCGGTACTTTGAATAATTGACATAACAGGCGGTTATGTCACAGGAAGACCGGCCGCCGGAGAACCCCCATTCCGCGGTTTGAATTTCGCCGTTTGAATTTCCTAAAAAAAGTGTTATATTCTTTACAAGAAGGTGAAAATGGCGGACTTAACAACTTTAATAGAACTCTCGCGGTCCTTTGGGGCCGATCCCAACTTTACCCTTTTGGGGGGCGGCAACACCTCGTACAAAGAAGGCCCCCGGCTCTACGTGAAGGCCTCAGGGGTTTATCTCAAGGATTTGGATGAATCCCAGGTGGTGGTCATGGATCAGGACAAACTTAAAAGTATCTGGTCCCGGAGCTACCCCGCCGAAACGGCCCCCCGGGAGGCCGAGGTCCTTAAAGACATCCTTTCCGCCAGGCTTCCCGGACAAACCATCCGGCCCAGCGTGGAGGCCCTCTTTCATTCCTTTATCAAGGGGGCCTACGTTATCCACACCCACCCGGCCCTGATTAACGGCTTCACCTGCGGCCGGGAAGGGGAGGCGGCCCTGGAAGAATTGTTTGAAGGGGAGGCCCTCTGGATTCCCCTCATGGAGCCCGGCTACATCCTGGCGGGGGAGGCCAAAAAACGCATTGAAGCCTTTGAACAAACCCGGCGGCGGTACCCCCGGTTCATCTTCCTTCAAAATCACGGAATCTTTGTTCCCGGGGAAAACCGGGAGGAGATTTTAGCCCTCCATAAAGAGCTTTGGGAGCGCTGCCTTAGCCGGATCAACCGGGTTCCCGAGGCCCGGACCCGCCCCCTGCCCCCGGAAAGCCTGGGGGACTTTCAAAAGGAGGCGGTCCGGGTTTTTGGCGAGCCCTATGTCTTGGCGGGGTCGGAAAACGGGGACATCCTGGAGGCGGCCCAAAGCCCCGGGGCCTTTGCCCCCCTGGAAATTGCCTACACCCCGGATCACCTCTTTTACGCCGGGGTGGGCCCCTGCTACCTAACCGGCCCCGGCGATCTGGCCGGAGCGGCGGCGGCCTTCCGGAAACGCTGGGAGCGGGATCCGGTTTCCTTCATTGTTAAAGACCTGGGCGCCCTGGGGGGAGGCAAAACCCCCAAGGCCGCCGAAGAATCCCTTCTTTTAATCGAAGATGCGGTCAAAATTAAAGTTTACGCCGAATCCGCCGGGGGCGTTCAGCCCCTGACTCCCCGGATCATCCAATTTGTTCTCAACTGGGAGGCGGAAAAATACAAAAAGGCGGCCATGGAAAGCGAGGCAAAAAAATGAAAAAATGGCTTATTCCCCTAATTATCGTTGTCGTGGTGGTCCTGGCGCTCTTTAGCTGCGTTACGGGGCCCTACAACCGGATGGTCGAGATGGATGAACAGGTAAAAGCCGCCTGGAGTCAGGTGGAAAACGTCTATCAGCGCCGGGCGGACCTCATTCCCAACCTGGTAGAAACGGTGAAAGGCTATGCGGCCCACGAGAGCGAAACCCTAACCGCGGTTACCGAGGCCCGGGCCCGGCTGGGGGGCAGCATCACCCTTTCCGCGGACACCCTGAGCGATCCCCAGGCCTTCGCCCGGTTTCAGCAGGCCCAGAACGAGCTCTCCGGGGCCCTGCAGCGCCTTATGATGGTTACCGAAAATTACCCCGACCTTAAGGCCAACCAAAACTTCCTGGCCCTGCAAGACCAGTTGGAGGGAACGGAAAACCGGATCACCACGGAGCGTCAGCGGTTTAACCAGGCGGCCCAGGGCTACAACACCTACATCCGCCGGTTTCCCCAGCGGCTTATTGCGGGATTTGGCGGCTTTGAGGCCCGGCCCTATTTCGAGGCCGCTCCGGGGGCGGAAGTTGCGCCCCGGGTTGAGTTTTAGGACGGTCCGCTAAGATGGCCCCCCGGGATCTGGCCCCGGTTCAGGCAGCGGTGGCGGAGGCGGAAAAAAAGACCTCCGGGGAGATTGCCTGCGTCCTCGTCGAGGAGTCCTCGGACTACGGCTTTTATGAGCTTTTCTTTTCCTGCGCCGGCGCGCTGCTCTACCTGGCCCTCCTAATCCTTGGCCATGCCGGGGTTGAGGCCTGGTTTGACCGGCTCTTTTGGGACCCCTCCCCCCGGCGGCTGGAGCTTTTTTACGGTCTCTCCCCCTTTGGGGTGATGTTCCTCCTCTACTGGTTGGCCAACATCCCCGGAGCGGACCGGCTCATCGTTCCCCGGCGTTTTCGGGAAAAGGCGGTTCACCGCCGGGCCCTGGTTTCCTTCGTGGAATCCGGGGTTTATCAAACCCGGGATCATTCGGGGGTTCTGCTTTTCGTCTCCCTCCGGGAGCGCCGGGCGGAGATCATCGCCGATAGGGAAATCAGCCGCCGGGTAGAGCCCCAAACCTGGGACCGGATTTTAGAAGACCTGGGGGCAAAACTCCGGGCCCGGCAGCTTGTCCCCGGGCTGGTTCAGGCGGTGGCGGCCTGCGGCGAAACCTTAGCCGGGGCCTTCCCCCGGCGGCCGGATGACGAGAACGAGCTGCCCGACGCCCCGGTCTACCTAAAGGATTAGGAGGTTAGCGTGAAGTTATTCGGGGAAAAACCTTCGCCGGGGGGTTCCGGCAGCTTAAAGCCCCTAACCGGGCTCTTTTTGGGCCTTCTCTTCCTGTTTCCCCTGGGCGCCCAGACCATTCCCCCCCTGACAGGCCGGGTCATTGACCAGCCGGGAATCCTTTCCGCCGGAGAAAAACGGGAAATTGAAACCCTCCTGGCCCGGCTGGAAAGCGCCACCGGCGCCCAGGGCGTCCTCCTCATTGTTCCCACCCTGGGGGATTCCACCCCCCAAAGTTTTGCCCTAAAGGCGGCGGAAACCTATCAACTGGGAGAAAAAGATAAAAATAACGGTTTCCTTATCTTTATGGCCATGGAGGAGCGCAAAATTCGCATTGAAGTGGGCTATGGCTTGGAGGGGGACCTTACGGACCTTAAAGCGGGATACATTTTAGGTACCTACGCCGTTCCCGCCTTTAAAGAGGGGCAGTACGGCCGGGGGCTGATCGAAACCGCCCGGGCCGTAACGGGAGTGATTTCCGGCAGCCTGGAAATAAGCCAGGAGGACCTGGAGAAGTATGAAGACGAATCCGGTCCCACCCCCGCCGTGCTGGGGGTTCTCCTGCCCTTCCTCTTTATTTTCCTTTTCCTTCTCCCGGCCCTAACCCGGCGGCGGGGAATCTTTGGCTCCCCCGGGGGGGCGATCATGGGCGGCATGATTGGCGGCGCCATGGGGCGTTCCCACCCCTGGGGCGGCGGCTCTTTCGGGGGGGGCTCCTTCGGAGGGGGCGGCTTTAGCGGGGGCGGCGGCTCCTTCGGGGGCGGCGGCGCCGGACGGGGCTGGTAAAAGGTTCCCCGGGGACGCCTTGATTTATCCCCCGGTTTGTGAAAGTCTTAGGTTCATGCTCACACCCCCCCAGGGGGAGGAACTCTTTTTTGCCTCCGCCCCCCTTTACACCGAAGATCTGCTGGAACAGGAGATCCGGGCCTGCGGCGGCCAGATTCAAAGGATTCACCGGACGGGAATTCACTTTACCGGCAGCCTGGAATGTGCCTACCGCCTTTGCCTTTGGGCCAGGGTTGCCGGCCGGGTTTTTTTGCCCCTGTGGGAAGCCGAGGTGAAGGACCCTGAGGACCTTTACCGGGCGGCCCGGGACTTTCCCTGGAACCGCCACCTGTCCCCGGAGGATTCCTTTGCCCTGGAAACCCGGATTCGCCGCCCGGACCGGGGAGGCTCCGCCGGGCCCTGGACCGATGAGCGCTACTGTACCCTTAAACTAAAGGACGGTTTGGCGGATTATTTTACCGGGGAGTACGGACGCCGCCCCGGGGTTAATACGGAAAGGCCGGATATTCTCTTTGCCCTCCACCTCCGCCCCGGACCGGCCGCCTTTAAGGCGGTGGTCAGCCTGGATCTTTCCGGGGGAACCCTGCATAAACGGGGCTACCGGGCCGAGGCCGGCGAGGCGCCCCTCAAGGAAGACGCCGCGGCGGTCCTGCTGCTGCGATCAGGCTGGCCGGAGCAGTACCGCCCCCCCGTTCTTTTGGACCCCTTCTGCGGTTCCGGGACTATTTTAATCGAAGGAGCCCTTATGGCCTGCGATATGGCCCCCGGTCTGTACCGCTCCCGGTTTGGCTTTGAAAAGTGGAAACTCCACAACCCGGACCTTTGGAACCGCCTTAAAACGGAAGGGGAGGAACGCCGACGGGAAGGGCTAAAGCGCCGGGTTGACATCCGGGGCTTTGACAAGGACCCCCGGATGATTTCCTTTGCCCTGGCCAATATTCGCCGGGCCGGTTTGGAGGGGATTGTCCGGGCGGAACGCCGGGAACTCTCCGCGCTGGCCCCTCCCCCGGACATCCCCGCCCCGGAAGGGCCCCGGGCCGGTTTGGCCGCGGCCAACCCCCCCTACGGGGTCCGTCTGGGCAGCGAAGAAACCCTCCTTCCCCTTTACCGGCAGTTGGGGGACATCCTGAAAGAACGCTTTTCCGGATGGACCGCGGCCATCCTCTGTTCCAGCGATCTCCTTTCCCGCAGCCTGGGGATAAAGCCCGAAAAGGTCAACAAACTTTTCAACGGACCCCTGCCCTGTTCCCTCTGCCGGTATGTCCTTTTTTCCGCTGCCGGGCGGACCCCCCCGGGCAGCCGGGAGATAATCTTGAGCCCCGGGGCGCAGATGTTTTTTAACCGCCTTGCCAAAAATGCCCGGCGGAGATTTAAGTGGGCCCGGAAGAACGGCATAAGCTGTTTCAGGCTTTACGACGCGGATATGCCGGAGTACGCCGCCGCCCTAGATTGCTATGAAGAACAGTGGCTCCATGTGCAGGAGTACGCCCCTCCGGCGGAAAAAGTGGATCCCCGGAATGCCGAAAGGCGGCGCCGGGAAATTCAGGCGGTCCTGGAAGCAGGGGGTTTCTGCGGCCCCGCCGGGCCGGTTTTTAAGCGGGAAAACATCTTTTTTAAAACCCGGGACAAGCAAAAAGGAAAAAGCCAATACGCAAAACTTTCCAAAAGTAATGAAAAATTCATTATTCGGGAAGGGGGGCTTAAATTTTTTGTTAATTTTAACGATTACCTGGATCCGGGGATTTTTTTGGATCACCGCAAAATTCGGGGGATGCTTCGGGAGGCCGCCGGGGGAAAGCGGTTTTTAAATTTGTTCTGTTACACCGGCACGGCCACCGTTTATGCCGCCGCCGGGGGGGCGCTTTTAAGCGATTCCGTGGACACGGGAAAAGCCTACTTGGAGTGGGCCCAGGACAACCTAAGGCTAAACGGACTCTACCGCCCCGCCCATCAATTTATCCGCCGGGAGGCTCTGGAATTTTTAGCCACCCCCGAAGCGGCCCCGGAGCCGGGGAGGAGTTACGACCTCATCTTTGCGGACCCCCCCACCTTCAGCAACTCCACCGGACGGCCTGAGGACTTTGATGTTCAGCGGGATCATCTAAGGCTCCTTCAACTATGCCTTTCCCGGCTGGCCCCGGGGGGGGAGATTTATTTTTCCAATAATTTCCGCCGCTTTAAGCTGGATGAGCCGGGGCTGGAAAAGCTGGGCGCCCGGGCCGGAGAAATTACCGGGCAAACCGCCTCGGAGGATTTTGGCCGACGCCGGATGCACCGCTGCTGGAAAATTACCCGAATAACCCCGCCCGCCGCCCCTTAGGTGAAGCAGTTTCCCTCCGGCGGGGGTCCTTGTACTTAAAAGGAGGCTGTTATGCCGGAAGTTCGGGAAATGCCCGCCGCCTTAAGGCCCAGGGAAAAACTTGCCAACCGGGGGGTGATGAGCCTTTCGGACCGGGAACTGCTTATGATCCTCCTGGGGTCCGGTACCCGGAACAAGGGGGTTTCGACTCTTGCGGAGGAGGTCTTAACCCTTTTAGAAAAAACCAGTTACCGGACGGGGATAGACGACCTTTTAAGCATTCGCGGCCTGGGGAAGGCCAAGGCCGGTATCCTCCTGGCCTCCCTTGAATTTGCCCGCCGGACCCGGTGGCCTGAACGCCGGCGGATCCGAACCCCCGGAGACATTTATCCCCTGGTGGCCCACTACGCCGACCGCAAACAGGAGTACTTCCTCTGCATTTCCTTAAACGGCGCCCATGAGGTTATGGCCATCCGGGTGGTTTCCATCGGCCTGGTAAATCGAACCATGGTGCATCCCAGGGAAGTCTTTGCTAAACCCATTGCCGAGCGGGCCACGGCGATCATTTGCTGTCATAACCACCCATCGGGAAACCTGGAGCCCTCCGGCGACGATCACGAGGTAACCCGCCGGCTTAAACAGTCCGGGGAACTCCTGGGTATTCCCCTTTTGGATCACCTAATCATCGGCAAGGAAGGCTACTTTAGTTTTACCCAGAGGGATGAGGTGAATTTTCACCGCCCCCCCTGACAAAACCTTTAGTTCTTTGTCCGTGTCCTGTCTGTGAGGTCCGTGGTTGTTTTTAATCCGTGGTTATCCTAATCGCGGACTTAAAGGGGGTCCCGGCCCTCGTATCCGCCGTGTTCTTTCCGTTTGGCCGCCTTATTTTTGTACATAAGCTCGTCTATGTGGCTGAGGAAATCCTTGAGGGATTGTCCCGATGCGGTGGTGAAAATATCATACCCATAACTGATGGAAATCTGATATGGCCTGGTTTTTTTGCCGTTTTGGTTTTCAATGGCCGCTTGAATCCGCTTAAAGATGGTTTCAATATCCATTTCCACCTTGACCGCCAGGATAAATTCATCTCCGCCGTACCGGGCGGCAAAATCCGAATTACGGATGCAGCTTTTTATGATGCTGCTCATATCCCTGAGGGCGTTATCTCCCTGCAAGTGGCCGTAGATATCGTTAATCTCCTTCAAGTGATCCATGTCGATCATGGCAATGGCAAAGGACTCTTGAACGTTGGAACGGTTTAGGGAATCGCTGAACTCGTTAAAGCTGTGGCGGTTGCCGATTCCCGTAAGGCTGTCGATTTTAGAATCGGATTGAATAATAAAAAAATAGCAGTAAAGCAGGGCGGCGGAAAAACAAGGCCAAGTTAGGTTGGCCGCGGCACAAAGATCGTCAATCAGCAGGCCCAGTCCGGCAAAAAAAGAAAAAAAAGCCGCCAAATAAATGTGAGCCCTTGGAAATTTGTTTAAGGAAACGGCGATAATTCCGGCCGCCAGCAGCAGGGGCAGGTATTTAAGCCCTATCCTAAGGGGGTTAAGGAATTCCGGAATCATCTGCAGGCGGTCGTTAAAAGTAAAGTAAAAACCGTACTTAAAATTAAAAAGAACCAATATTCCTTGAATCAGGGCAATCAGCACGGAGGCGGTCAGCCACTTTCGGGAGCGGCGGACCGAAGGATTAATCAAATAATCAATAAACACCAGGCAGCCGTAAAAGGCCAGGCTTGAGGCCAGGGAATAAATCACAAGAACGGCAAAAATCAAGCCCCCCCAGCGGTCCGGCTGGATAAGAATCAGCCGGTAGCAGAAGTTGAAGATCACCGCAATAAAGGTTTCAACAACCAGGGCAAGAAAAATTTTTCGTTGAAATTTATCCTGGGTATACTTATAAACGTAATCAATAAAAACCAGGACCAGGACAAAAAAGGGGCCGGCAAAGGTTGTCAGACTGTCCAGAAAATAGGCGCTCACCGGTTTGCCCCTTCTCCGGCCAGCGCCCGGCGCCGTTCGGCCTTGTTTTTGTACATCAAACTGTCAATGTGGTTGAGGAAATCCTCTATGGATAATCCGTCCTGGTTGGTAAAAAGATCGTGGCCGCAGCTAACCTCAAGACGGTAAGGTTTTCCTGATGTTTCATTATAAAGCTGCACCTCATCCTGAATCCGCTTTATCAGCCCGGTAACATCCGATTTGGCCCTGGCCGCTATGACAAATTCATCCCCCCCGTACCGGGCGGCAAAATCCGACTTTCTGACGCTTTTTTTTAGTATTTGGGCAAAATCCTTAAGGGCGTTGTCTCCTTCCTGGTGGCCGTAGGCATCGTTGATATGCTTAAAGTGGTCCAGATCGAAAAAAACAAAGGCATAGGTTTTTTTAGAGGAGGAACGGGTGAAGGTTTCGATAAACTCGTTAAGGCTATATCGATTGGCAATTCCCGTGAGGCTGTCGATCCTGGCGTCGGAACGGATAATAAAAAAATAGACATATAAAAGGCCGGCCATGATAAACGGCCAAAAAATAATTATCGTGTCTATAAAATAGGAAAGGGTGGCGCTTCCCGCCAGAACGATAAGGATAAACAAAAAAAGGCGAAGATGCTTTAGGTCGAACAATTTGTCTGAAAGGAGGACATCAATGCTCCCCGCCGCCAGGATGGAGTAAGCGATGATAAGGCGGATGTAATGCCGGTCTCCCATCCGGAAATAATTAGTCTCTGTAATGGAATAGTAAAAGCCCCGGTTAAAGTTGAAGATCAGGATAATAAAATGAAGAACATTGAAGGCCAGGACAAAATAGAAAAACCGGCGGGTTCGGCGGGCGTTTTTGTAGGTGGAATAATCCATAAACAGAAGAATGGCGTAAAGCGAGGCCGCCTGAAACAAATAGTAAAGCAGATTGGTAGTCCATAAAAGAGTATTTATCCCTTTCCCCGGCCGGCCATGGAGAAGAACATAGATAAAATCCATAAGCAGGGGAACAAGAATAAGCCATAGGACCGAAAGAAAAAGAAGGCGCTGAAAATGGTCGGTATTGTACTTAAAGGAATAATCAATCAAAATTATTCCCAAAATCATAAATGATCCAAAAATGATGTTCAGAGCATTAACTAAGTGCACCTTTTATCCCTTTCGACAGCCCAATAGCCACAATTTCAACCGTTAACGCCGCTTTTCCAAAGCCTCTGCAATTAAATTATAACCCGTTTGATAAAAAAAATCAGCAACAAATATGAATTTAAACCTGCCTCAAGGGCCGCTTTAATTTGTTTTTAAATCCCGGGTCAGAACTCCGATCCCCAGGGGCAGGGAAAATAAAAAAGTGCAGGCTTCGGCAAGGGGAGAACAAAAAAGAATGCCCCGGACTTCAAAAAGAGGGGGCAGAATAAGGAGAAGGGGAATAAGAAACAACCCCTGTTTGGCGGCGGCCAAAATACTGGCGGCAAGCGCCTTGCCCATGGTTTGAAGCATCATTTGGTTCAAAACCGTCCAGCCCATCAGGGGCAGAACGCAGCAGTAAAGCCTTAAAGCAAAGGTTCCCGTCCGGATTACCACCGGATCATCCGGGCGAAAAAGGGCAATAATTCCCGGGGCCAGGGCAAAGAGCAGCGCCGCCGCCAGGACAAGCAGGAAGGTGGAGATCCGCAGACAAAAGAAAAAAGCCTCCTTAACCCGGCGGTACAACCTGGCGCCGTAGTTAAACCCGCACACCGGCTGAAAACCCTGGCCCAGCCCCAAAATGGCCGAGGCGGCAATAAGAAAAACCCGGTTAACAATGGATACGGCGGCAATCACCGCATCCCCGTAAGGCCCGGCGGCATGGTTAAGAATCAGGGTGGACAAACTCATTAAACCCTGGCGCAGCAGGGAGGGCAGCCCTCCCCGGGCAATCTCCTTGTACCGCCGGCGGGATGCGGCAAAATTGGAAAAGGCTATCCGGACGGTCCGGGTTTTTTTGGTCCGGCAGATAAAAAAAAGAAGCAGGCAGCTCAGGGTTTGGCTTATCATGGTAGCCAGGGCGGCGCCGGTAACATTCAGATGAAACCCGAAAATGAAAAGCGGGTCCAGCCCAATATTGAGCGCCGCCCCGGAGGTCATGCCGATCATGCCCCAAAAAGCGTTCCCCTGAAAGCGGAGCAGGTTATTGAGCATGAGGGCCCCCACCATAAAGGGCATCCCTATCAGAATAAACCGGAGGTAGCTGCGGGCATAGGGAAGAATTGTTTCGGTAGAACCCAGCAGCTTTGCCAGGGGGTCCATAAAAAAAAGCCCCGCCCCGGCCAAAAGGCCGCTTACCCCCAGGCAGGTGAAGAATCCCGTGGAGGCCACTTTTTCCGCATCTTCGGAGCGCTGGGCCCCCAAGGCCCGGGAGATATAGTTGCCCGTGCCGTGGCCAAAGAAAAAACCAATGGCCTGGATGATGGTCATAAGGGAAAAACAGACTCCCACCGCGGCGGTAGCGGAGGTCCCCAGAAAACCAACAAAAAAAGTATCCGCCAAATTATACATAGCGGATACCATCATGATGGCAATAGCGGGGATGGCCAGCCGGACCAACAGGGGTTTTACCGGCTGGGTGGTCATGGCAGTGAATTTATCCGTGGCGGCGTTAAGGATTTCGGGCATAAGGGGTTATTCTTGGGGCGGCTCCTCCCAAATGAAGTGTAAGTAGCGGGTTATATTCAACATTAGATTTTATCATTCCCCCGATGTTTCTTCAATTCCGGATTCCGGCCGTCCGGTTGATTAGGTCCCTTAAAAGCGATTATGATAGATAATATAGAACCGGTTCCAAAATCCGGCATTTTGGAACAGCCTCAGTAAGGAGAATTAAACCATGAAAAAAATTCCGGCCGCGGCCCTTCTCTTTGTCATGCTGGGAACGGGATCAGTATCCGCCCTGAGCCTCACCACCTACCCCGGGGCTGTCAGCCAGGGAAACCTGCTCTTTAATGCGGGGGCCGGCTGGGGCAAGCCCCGGAACGGCAGCCTTAATCTCCCCCCCCTTCAGTTTAGCCTGGATATGCCGA
>JAISRN010000116.1 GCA_031273605.1 Spirochaetales bacterium
CCACCGGGGGGTAAGGGAACCAAACTGAGGCGGGGTTTTGGTAACATTGGCAAGCTGATAGGCCGCCTCCCGTCCCAATGAATTCAAAATTTTTTCAGCCATGATACTCTCCTTAAAAAATAAAAAAATTTAACCACTGACCTCACGGACAACACGGACGTAAAAAATTATCTATAATTAGTCCGTGGCTCTGTCTGCGTGGTCGGTGTGGTCCGTGGTCTTATTCCCTAATAAACCGGCAAACTGGTATCCACCTCCCTGGCCCACGCGTTAACCCCGTCTTTAAGGTTAAGGAGCCGCCCCGGGTAGCCCGCCTCCCTGAGGGCCCGGATAGCAAAGATACTCCGCTGGCCTATCTTGCAGATGAACACCGCATCGACGGCGGGATCAAATTCGCCGATGCGCCGGGCCATCTGCCCCAGGGGAATTGCCTTGGCCTGGGGGAATTTCACAATGGCCCGCTCGTGGGGTTCCCGGATGTCGATGATCTGCAAAGGATCCTTCCGGTCAAACCGCTCTTTAAGTTCCTTCGCGCTGATGGTTTCCACCGGCGCCTCCTCCTCGTTTTTCCTAAGCCCGCAGAACTGCTCGTAGTCAATAAGCCCATGGAGGCTTGGGTTCTTCCCGCAGAGGGGACAATGGGGGTCCTTGTCCAGCTTGAGTTCCCGGAACTTCATCTTCCAGCCGTCAAAAAGGAGAAGCCGCCCCGCCAGGGTACCGGGATCGTTTTCGCCGCCCCCCCCCACGATGAGCTTGATCACCTCGTTGGCCTGAAGGCTCCCCACAATGCCGGGAAGGGTTCCCACCACCCCGCCCTCCGCGCAGGAGGGAACCAAACCGGGAGGCGGCGGTTCCGGGTAAAGGCAGCGGTAGCAGGGCCCCGCCTTGGCGTAAAACACCGAAACCTGCCCCTCAAACTGAAAGATTGACCCATACACATTGGGAATCCCCAGGAGAACACAGGCGTCGTTTACCAGGTACCGGGTAGGGTAATTATCGGTGCCGTCGGCTACTATATCGTAATCCTTAATAATGTCCAGGGCATTGGCGGCCGAAAGGGTTGTGTTAAAGGTAATCACATTAACATGGGGGTTAATGCTTTTTATCCGATCCTTTGCGGAGGCCACCTTGGGCCGCCCCACATCCCTGGTTGTGTGAATTATCTGACGCTGTAGGTTTGACTCTTCCACAAAATCAAAATCCACGATTCCCAGGGTTCCCACCCCGGCGGCGGCAAGGTACATCCCCAAGGGCGCGCCGAGCCCCCCGGTTCCCACCAGGAGAACCCTTGCCGCCTTGAGCCGCTTCTGCCCCTCAATGCCCACTTCGGGAAGGAGCAGGTGCCGGCTGTACCGGGTAATTTCCTCGTTGGATAAACCGGGAAGCTCCCGGTCCTTAATGATGCTTTCCAAAACTAACCCCTCGTAAACTAATTCCAAGATTCAATCTTTAAACGCCCCCCGCAATGGCCGGGACCAGCATGATCGTCCCCCCCGCAGCCACGGGGGTATCAAGCCCCTGGAGGTTTTTGATATTGGTCTCCTCCACAAAAACATTGATAAAGGAACGCAGTTCCCCGGGCTCTCCGGAATCCTCCTGATAGAGATGAACCTTTAAATCGGGATAGGCCTCCGCCAAAGCCTTAATGGCCTCCCCCGCCGTAGCCCCTTCAACGGTGATCTCGGATTTTCTTTCGGTAAAAGAACGCAGCGCCGTGGGAACTAAAATCGTTACCGCCATAGTATTTCCTCCTCTTTAAATTCTCCCCGGTCCGCCGTCAACTCCCAGCTCCGGATCACCCCAGCCTTTCCATTTTCTACGGACACAATAACGTAGGAATAAAAGGGCAGGGCATTATCCTTATCAAAGGCCGAAGGGACTGCCGGATGATCCGGGTGGGAATGGTAAAAACCCAAAATATCCCGGTTTTGCCGCCGGGCCTCTTTTTCCGCGGCCAGGTAATCTTCGCTGGTGATGGCAAAGCGGTGATACTGCTCCTCCGGCGCCCCCTTGTTGTTTATGGGCAGAAGGGATTCCACCGCCTTCCCGCCGGAGTCATCAATGCCTCCCAGAAGAACGCCGCAGCACTCGTTGGGGTAAGCCCTTTCCCCTTCCCGGCCCAGGGCCGCCCTTTCTCCGGGGCCGAGGGAAATCACCCCTCCCCCCAAAAGGGTTCCGAAACGTAGCGGAAACCCCCGTCGCAAAGAATCGTTACCACCACGGCGCCGGCGGGCAGCCGGTGAGCCAGGGACAGGGCAGCGGCCACATTGGCGCCGGCGCTAATTCCGGCGTAGATTCCCTCCTCCCTGGCCAGCCGCCGGGCCATAGCATAGGCCGCCTGGGTGCTTACCGGCGCCACTTCGTCGGGCAGCCGGGGATCGTAAAAGCCCGCCACCCCGGTACTGGCCATGTGCCTTGTTCCTTCTATCCCGTGGAGGGGCGAATCGGGCTGAACGGCGATCACCCGGATTCCCCGGTCGTAGGCTTTGAGCCGCCGGGAAACCCCGGTAAAGGTCCCCGAAGTTCCCATCCCCGTGATAAAATGGCTTACCCGGCGGTTCGACTGCTCCCAAATTTCAGGCCCGGTGGACAGGTAGTGGGCCCGCCAGTTGGCCTCGTTGTGATACTGGTTGGGAAAAAAGTAGGCCTCCGGGTTCCCTTCCGCCTCTTCCCGGGCCGCCCGGAAGGCCCCGTCGGAACTTTCCAGGGGATCGGTCTCCACAATTTCGGCGTGGTA
>JAISRN010000128.1 GCA_031273605.1 Spirochaetales bacterium
CATGGACGGGAAAAGCGTAGTAGGGGCCCTGGGTGGCAATGGGCCTTAGGTACTGCGGGTTAACCCCATATTCCGGATCATTTCCGGCCCGGCAGTAGCCGTTGTACTTGGCGATTTCCGCCTGAAGGCCCGCCAGGTCGATGCCGGTTATTTGGGCCAGTTCCTGCAGGTTGGCGGCCCGCTTGACCCAGCCCTTGGCAATCTCCTCCTCGCAGCCGGGGCTCCACTCCTTGTAGGGCCGGTTGGCCAGCCGGGCGGCCTCGTCAAAGAGGCACCAGGAATTCCGGGGAACCAAAAGGCTGAACCATGTGCCCCCCACTTCCACATGGCCGTGCCGGGGCGCTTCGGTTTCGTTCATAAACCGCTGCCCGTTGCCCCCCACTATGATCATGGAGGTAGAACCAAAGCCGGTAAAGTTCAGGGCCGGCGAGCCTGTGGTAAAGTAGTAGTTCTGGGCAATCCCGGATTGTGGATTGATAAAGTTCACGTCCGGCCCCGCCAGGGTACTCATGTGCCACAGATCGGCCCCCGCTTCCTGGGCCATGGTGATGCCGTCTCCGGTGTTATACCGGGCGGCCTTGGAGTACGCATTCCCCAGTTGGGCGTAGTTTTCCAGCATAATGTCGTTGTTTTCAAAGCCCCCGGTGGCCAAAACCACCCCGTTCCTGGCGCGGATGTTGTAGGTCCGGCCTTCCCTTTCTACCACTACCCCGTGGACGATCTTGGTGGCCGGGTCCTGAATCAGCCGGACCGCGGGGGATTCAAACCAAACGTCAATTTTATCCAGCCGGGCGTCCACCAGGGAATGAAGAAATTTATAAAGGGTGGCGTTCCAGCGCAGGGGGTCAATGTAGAGGGTGGTAATGGCCTCGTTGCCCCCGGGGAGCTCCGGGTATTCGATCAGGGGAAAGGGCTTTAGGTTGGCTTGGGGAACCCCCATGTTGATGAGCCAATCCTTGTTGGCCATAGCGCCATCAACGATATACTCTATCATTTCATCGGTCTGGTTGTTGTAATCCCCCCGCATGGCCTTGTAGTAGGTAATGGCGTTTTCCCGCTGTCCTTCCTTGGGAACCATCACCAACTGGAGGGCGTAGCGGGTGTTGCCCCCCTCGTGTCCCAGGGGCGCTTTTTCCAGCAGCAGCACCCTGGCCCCCGCATCGGCGGCGGTAACCGCCGCGGTAGCTCCCGCGCCGCCGTAGCCCGCCACAATAACATCGTACTCCCCGTCCCAGTCAATCCCGGCGGCAAAACCCCCGGCCCTCCCGGACGCCCCGGTTCCCGATGCGCAGGCCCCGATTAAGGCGGCGGCCGCGGCCAGGATGCCCAGGGTAATCAAAAAGCTTTTTTTCATACTTTCCTCCGATACAAAAAATAGTTTTTTAACGGCTTGCCGGCAACGCCGACTTTGCCAATTTGTTTTGGTAAAATAGGGGAATTAAAAAAAGGGTATATTAAAAAATGCTAAAATATTTTTTTTGGGGGGGGGGGGGGGGGTAATGACGATCAGTTTTTCCACCCAGTCATTTTACCACTCCCTTCCTAAAAAAGCAAGGGAAAGTTAAGATAACCTATGGCAACAGCACTTACTTTTTCAACTTCTGAAACCCTCTTAAAACCGCAATATGGACGAAGAAGAACCTAACCGCAAAGTCGAAAAAGTCGAAGAAGGAAGTCAAAAAAGGCGTTGTGGTACGAAAACTTATGCGACTTTTTCGACTTTGTAGTCCAAATTCCTTCAATCCTGATGATTTCTCGGAACTTGAAAGTAAGAGCTGTTGCCCTGGGTATTAGCAGGGCCAGCGCATATAAGAATTTTTGTCCACGGATTACACGAATTAAGAAGAAAATCTGTGGTTTTTATCTTCCATGCCCGCCCCTTACGCTCATTTTTGCCCATTAAGAACCGCGAACATTCCCTAATTCGCGTTAATTCGCGTCCATTCGCGGACTCTTTTGTTTATATGTGCTGGCCCTGTATTAGACCTGCCCTGGACGGGTGGCGGAAAATGAGGTATAGTTATGATGGGAGTTTATTTATGGAAGTTGCGTATACCTGGTGGGAAACCGATGATCATTGGTTTGTGGGCTATTTGAACGCGTACCCGGACCATCTTACCCAGGGGCATGATCTTGCTGAACTTGAAGAAATGCTTGCCGATGTTTACCAAATCCGGCAGGACGAAGAAAAACGGTTGTCCCAAAAACGGAAAAGCGGCATTTTGCGGCTCAAGGCTCCTGTGTGAAACGTTAAAAGCTGCTCAAGGAAATTATAAAACGGGGAGCTGTTTTCGTGCGCCACGGGGCTAATCACGATATTTACGAAAACCTGCAAAAAAACATTTCTACCCAAGTTCCCCGCCATGCCGACATTAATGAAATAGTAGCAAAAGCGATCATCAAGTTTTTTTCCTGAGATCCGGGCAGGGGTGGAAGTCCGGGGCAGTTATCCTGCCGATGGCGGGGACGATACGAGCCGGAATCCCGAAGCCCGTAGTACCATTCTGAGCAGAGATTTTCTCAACAGAGACACGGAGGACTTAAGAGTTTTTGTATTCTTCCCCGTGACCTCACCCCGAAGGCTCTCCCCAAGCCCCTCACCAAGCTCTCAAGGCCGGACCCAACCGAATACAACCTTCACCTTTTTTTCGCGGTTCCCTTTTCCTGCGGCATCAGACAGATTTTTAACAATGGTGAAGCAAAAAGCCCCTTCCCTATGTCCTATAAGGGAAAGGAGACTACCATGAAACAACGACTAAACCCCCTATATGAGGCAGTTCCAAAATGTCAGATTTTGGAACTGCAACCTCTGAAAATGGCACGTTTCGCAAGGCTTTAGCCTGAGAAATGCCGGAGCCAGTTTCAAAATAACCGATTTTGAAACTGCTTCATCTGGGCTTTAGCCCTTTAAACTGGAACGCTACCACACCAGTTTTCATGTGAGGGAGGACCTGGAGCCTGAGTTTGTTTTAACCGACTTGTTGGAGATGCATTTTGTTGATATGCCCCGGTTTCGGAAGCTGGCGGGAAAAGATATTTTTGAGAACCGTGAGCATCGGTGGTTAAGTTACCTTAATCCTGCCACTTCGCGGGAAGATGCGGAGGAGTTGATAAAGATGGACGAAGGAATAGCCAGGGCGCAGGCGATTATGGACCAGATAACTCGGGATGAGAAGCTGATGCATGCCTACGAGAGGTACGCGATGAGCCTTTCGGACGAAACCTCCCGGCTTAATAGCGCCAGGGAAGAAGGGGAGGCCCTTGGACTGGTCAAGGCGGCGAAAAACCTAAAGGCCATGGGGCTTTCGGCGGAGCAAATTGCCGCCGCCACCGGCCTAAGCCCCGGCGAAATAGCCCGGTTATGAGCTGAGACGGTTCCAAAATGTCAGCTTTTGGAACCGCAGTCTCAGACTGAAAGCCCGAACCCTCTTTTCAACCGGCCTACCGGGTGTAGAGCCTTTTCATCTTGGCCATATCAACCCCCAGTTGATGGGTCAGGTAACTCTCAATTCCCCCGTAGCGCTGATCGATGGCCTCAAAAGCGGCGGCGATATACTCCCGGTGCACCTGAAACAGGGGGGCCAGCCCGGGGGCGTGGCTCACCAATTCGGCGTATTTTTCCCGGACATACCCATCGGAGAGCAGATAATCGGCAATGATGGTCTCCCGATCAACCCCCAGGGCCGAGAGGAACATGGC
>JAISRN010000171.1 GCA_031273605.1 Spirochaetales bacterium
AATACCTTTGCGGATAACAAGTGGGCCGGACAGAACGCTCATCACCTGAAACATGACAAGAAGATAAAAATCGGCGATATGCAAATTACCCCCTATCTGATGGATCATGCGGCTTTCGATGCTTATGCCTTTCTGATAGAGGCCGGTGGAAAGTCTCTGTTCTATTCCGGCGATTTCAGGATGCATGGCCGGAAGGCCAATATGTTTGATTGGTTCTGTACCAATTTCAATAGTAACGTTGATTATCTTCTTCTTGAAGGGAGTACCATAGGCCGCACGGAAAAACCCTTTCCAACGGAAAGCGAACTGGAAGATGATTTTGTTGAGACTTTCAAAAAGACAAAAGGCATAAACCTGGTGTTCGCCTCAGGGCAGAATATAGACCGGCTGGTAACGATATACCGGGCTTGTAAAAAGAGCGGGAAATTATTTCTGATTGATTTTTATACCGCCAATGTGTTAAAAACCCTGAATAAAAAGGCCAACAAAAACATACCGTTTCCTTCTGTAGAAACATTTCCTGAAATAAAGGTATATTACCCGCGCTATCTTACCAGCCGCATGAAAAAGCTTGGAAAAGAGGCTGAAACCGTTTATCCCTTTGCGATTCATAAAATCGGGAAAGATAAGATTGATGAAATGGCGGATAAGCTCGTTATGGTTGTACGTCCTACTGTTCAGGATGATTTGGAAAACTATCTTCACAAATACGCTGACGGCTGTTTTATCTACTCGATGTGGGACGGCTATAAAACCAAACCGGGCAGGACAAGGGATTTTCTCGATTTTATTTCAAGCAAGGGTATGCCCGTCAAGAATATTCATACCTCCGGTCATGCGGATTTATCGGGTCTTAAAGCGATGGCAGCGGCGGTTAAACCGAAACATATTGTCCCGATACATACCTTTGAAGCAGAACGTTATACAGAGCTGTTTCAGGGGACTGATGTGGTAATGGCTAAAGATAAAGATGTGATTGAGATTTGAATATCGCTGATTTCTTTTTTATTCCAAATAACCAGTAACGCAGCACCGGTACTTTACATATTATTTCACTAAATAGCAGGGTCCCTACAGATGAAACTATTAGTACCACTATATAATTATAAATCATTGGAAGTTTGAAAAATGTTGTTATATAGTATGCCGTAAAAGCCATAATTGGATAATGGCAAAGATACCAATAAAAACTACGATTTTTCGTATATTGCAAAAATGCATTTGTAAAATCAAAATGTTTTTTTGAAAATCCCAAAAATGCCAGCATCATAATCCACGCATAAAGGTTAGTAAGCGGATGCTGCAAGCAAGCATCAGCGGCATAATTCTGACCATAAAAATAATATGTTTCAACAATCCCAAGCAATATTCCCGCAATAAGCAATGCATAACGGTATTTTATTAATACTTGTATTATTTTTTTATTTGAAAAAATATAATATCCCGTCAAAAAGACAAATAAATAAATTCCGTTCCTAAAAGTAGTTATCAACGGCGCATTAAGCAAAAATGATGCGCCCCAAAATGGCAAAGCAAGCAGGCATAATATAAAAATATTTGATCTGCCAATAAATTGCGAAAAGCGTTCCCTTTTGTCAATTTTCCGCACGAGCAACAGAATAAGCGAGACAAAAAATAATTCCAGATTAAACCACAAAGGCCCAATAAATAAACAAAAAATAAGGTATTTTATAAAAGGCGGAACATAATCATTGCCAAACATATCAACATATTGAGACGATACCCATCCATTTATCCAGGCCAGCAGAAATATTCCGCCTACCAATGGCGCTAATAATTTTTGTACACGCTCTTTTAGAAATTGTTTTCCGGTCCTATGCTGCAAGGCATATTTGGCGCTTATTCCGGCAAGTAAGAACATAATAGCCATAAGCCAAGGGTAAACAAAATAGCATAAAGAATCAAAAGCCTGAATTCCAACCGGACCGATACTTTTTACAACCCCGGCGCTATTAAATAAATAAACAACATGATAAACAATTACAATCAATACAGTAATTGATCTTATATTATCAATATAATTTTCCCTATTAGCGCTTATTCCCGTTTCCATTAAAACCTCCAATATTTTATATACAGTTTTTTCAAAAAATGTCAAGGGGCATTGCGCATGGGTTGTATTTCACATAACGTTTCGGCTGTATGCGGCATTGGCGGCAAAAGGTCCGCAGGCTTGTGTTATGCAAAGCAGCGTTTTACTTTTATATTATTTTTCCGCATACACTGTTATGCTTTTTATTATGTTTGTATCTTTTTTATACAAGATTATTTCTTCTTCGGTTAAATAATCTTTTAATTCTTCATCGGGTATAACAATACTTTTTTCTTTTTGTAGTGTTATGTTTTTAAAACCCGCCTCTTCGATATATTGTAAATAAATATCCTTTTTAATTGCGCCGGATACGCAGCCCGAATACATTTCTACCGCCGATTTTATTTTTTCCGGCAAATCACCCATCAAAACAATGTCTGAAATACTAAAATGTCCATTGGGCTTTAATACTCTATACATTTCATTAAAAACCGCTTTCTTGTTTGGAACAAGATTTAATACACAATTACTTACAATAACATCTGCCAGATTTGAACTAACGGGTATATTTTCTATATCGCCTTGTATAAATTCAACATTTATATATCCGCGTTTTTTGACATTGTTTCTTGCCTTTTCAATCATTTCGGGAGTAAAATCTATTCCAATAATCTTTCCATTTTCACCGGCTTCCGCTCTGGCAATAAAGCAATCATTACCCGCGCCGCTGCCAAGATCAATTACCGTATCCCCCTTTTTTATTTTTGCAAATTTTGTGGGAAGCCCGCAGCCAAGGCCTAAATCTGCCTCCGGATTATACCCGCTAAGGTTATGATAATTTTCACTCATTATATTGTTTGTACTTGTACAACAACATCCCGAATCGCCGCAGGAATCATCCTCCCGGAATGCCAGTTTGCCGTATTTTTCTTTAACAATTTCTTTTAATTTAAGTTCATTTTCCATAATTTAGTTACGCCCATGATTGCATAAGACTACCATCATAATAACGAATTAGCACTTTGAGCCGTGAAGGGATCGAACCTTCGACCCGCAGATTAAGAGTCTGCTGCTCTACCAGCTGAGCTAACGGCCCAAAAAAATTACGCCTGGCAGGATTCGAACCTGCGACCCACGGATTCGAAGTCCGGCACTCTATCCATCTGAGCTACAGGCGCAGAAAAGAAACAAAAAGACGCCTGAGGCAGTTCCAAAATCTGACATTTTGGAACTGCCTCGCCTGCCAAACCAAAAACGCCCCGCAGCCATGGTAACACCAAAATGCCGGCTGTATCAAGTCGTTTGGCCGGCTTGGGTGGGCGACGGGACTTGAACCCGCAACAACCGGAACCACAATCCGGTGCTCTACCGATTGAACTACGCCCACCAGGAAAGAGATTTTAGTTTCCCCCATTTTTAGATCTTTGTCAATCCGGGGCTGCCTCCGAAGCCGCCTCCTGGGCCAGCCGGAGATTGGCCTGGGCAGTGGCGTAATCAGGGTCAATCTCCAGGGCCTGCCGGTAATCCCGGACAGCCTGCTCATAGTCGCCCTGCTCGCTGTAGGCGGCGCCCCGGTTATTGTAGGCAAAGGGGTTTTCCGGATCCAGGGCAATGGCCTGGGTATAATCGGCAATCGCCTCATCCAGGCTGCCCAGGCGATGATAGGACAGGCCCCGGTTATAGTAGACCGCCGCCGGATCAGGCTGAATCTCCCCCTCTCCGGAGGAGGGGTCCAGGGCCCGGCTGTAATCGGCAGCCGCCTCCCGGTAGTTTTCCAGGCGGGCCTGGGCCAAACCCCGGTTAAAATAGGCATAGCTATCGCCGGAGGCAAGCTCCAAGGCCCGGTTATAATCCGCCAGGGCCTCTTCGTAATTTTCCCGCCGGGCCTGCTCGTTGCCCCGATTAATGTAGGCCTTAGCGTAGCTTGAGTCCAAGGCAATGGCCTGGTTGTTATCCGCCAGTACCTGATCGTAGTTTTCCTGATAAAAGGCCGCAATCCCCCGGTTGTAATAGGCGGCCGGGGAATCCGGGTCCAGCTTAAGGGCCTCATTGTAATCGCCGATGGCCCGGTCATATTCCCCCTGGGCCGTCCAAGCCGCGCCCCGATTAATGTAGGCCGCCGGGAAATCCGGGTCCAGGGCTAAGGCGGAGGTGTAATCGTCAACGGCCTTGGGGTAATCCCCCTGTTGGGCAAAGTCATTGCCCCGGGCCAGGTAGCCCGCCGCATCCAGTTCCGGCGGGGCCGGGACAGGGGGCGGAGAAGAAACCGGAGGAGTTGGGGCCGGAGAAGAAGGGGGTTCCACAGCCGCCGGAGCGGGGGGAGGGGGGGCTTGATCCTCCTCCGGTTTAGAGGCGCAGGACCCTGGCAGAACCAGCAGGGCCGCGGTTAGGGTCAGGATTAGGAAATACTTTAGGTTCATTAACTTTCCTCCGGCGGAGGCAGAGAAACATTCTCCCTGTCCCCTTAGGATCAGTTTATTCAAAAATTCCCCTTCCATCAAGACCGGGGAGGGCCGGAAACCGGTTTAACTCCCCGGATAACGAGAAAGCTGCGCTCCCAGGGAACCGGGGCGCCGCAGAGCCGCCGGGTGAGCTTTTCGGTTAAGCCCCGGATTTCCTCCGGGTCCAGAAGGCCGGCCAGCAGGCTGCCGTAGCCCGGGGGGGCGGAAGGAGCCGGAGCCGGGGAAAGCCAAAATTCCAGGAGGGCCGGGGAAATTCTTAGGGTTTCCCGTTGAAGAAGAACCCGCCGCCCCGCCACGGTGAAACCGGCCTGTTCCAAGGCGGCGGCGAAGCCGGCTTCGGTCCAGCCGGAGGGAAGGGAGGGGTTCTCGTAAAGGGCCTCCTCCGCCCGGAGGAGGGCTTCCCGCCAGGCCGGGTTGGCCTCTTCCTCCAAAAAAGAAGAAAGCCGGGGGGACAGCCGGGGAATGATCTCTCCGGCGGAAAGAAGGCCCCCGGGGGCCAGGAGCCGGTAGAAGCGTCCCAGGAGGTCCGCCGGTGATGGCGGCGGCGAGGCCGGGGTATCTTTGCCGGCAGGGGGGGAAGAAAGGGAAGGACGGCGGCGAAAGAGAAAGCGGTGGACAAGGATCTTTTCAAAGGGAGGCAGGGCGGGTTCATCCAGGTCCCAAACCGCCTGGGGGTTTTCCACCGAAAGGAGCTTTTCTCCCAGGGATTCCAAAAGTTCCCCTTCCTCCTTCCGGGAAAGAAAAACGTAGACCCCCCCCTCCGGGGCCTGCCGCAGGGCCTCCCACACCAGGAGCCCCGCGCCGGAAAAGGGAACCAGGATCCGGTCGTTTCGCCGAAAGGCAAGCCCCTCCAAAAGAGCCTCCCGCTGGGCCTTAAGCTGGTCCGAAATTTCGGCCCCGGACCGCCGGGCCCACCCCGGACCGGATTCCCCGGCAAGGGGAGAGAGGGAGGGGGGAGTGAAGTTCAGAACTTCCACGGAAGGGGGGGCCAGGGCGGTTTCCAACTGTAGCTCCCGGCGGCGGGCCACCTCCGGGGCCAGGGTTTTTTCAAAGCCCTGATCCGAAGGCTGGTAGAATATCCGTCCCTGAAGTTCCCTGGGCAGGTACTGCTGGGCGGTCCAGTGATCCCGGAAAGCGTGGGGATAAAGATAGCCCTCTCCGTGGCCAAAACCTTCTTTGTCGCGGCTTGAGTCCCTCAGGTGGTTGGGAACCTCCAGGGCATACTCTCCTTCCACCTGCTTAACCGCATCAAAGTAGCCGATGGCGGAGTTAGACTTAGGGGCGGTCGCCAGATAGAGAACCGCCAGGGTTAGCTGGTACTGCCCTTCAGGAAGGCCCACCCGGTCAAAGGCCGCCGCCGCGGCTTCCACCACCGGCAGGGCCTGGGGGTCCGCCAGGCCCACATCCTCGCAGGCCAAAATAAGCATCCGCCGGAACAAAAACCGGGGGCTTTCCCCGGCCTTAATCATCCGGGCCAGCCAGTACAGGGCCGCATCCGGGTCCGAGCCCCGGAGGGATTTAATAAAGGCGCTGATGGTGTCGTAATGGTAGTCGCCGTTTTTATCATAGAGAAGGGCCTTCTGCTGAATACTCTCCTCGGCAATGGAAAGGGTAATGTGAATCTCCGTTTCGGGGGGAGGGGGAAAGGAGGGGGGAGTGGTTTCCACCGCCAGTTCCAGGGCGTTGAGCAGAGTACGGGCGTCGCCGGAGGCGGTTTCCACCAGGTGATCCGCCGCCGCCTCGTCAATCTCAACCCTAAATCGGCCGTAACCCCTCAGGGGGTCCTGCAGGGTTCGGGTCAGGATGGTTTTTAATTCCCCCCGGTTTAGGGCCTTTAGCTGAAAAAGCCGGCTTCGGCTTACCAGGGCGGGGTTAACCTCAAAAAAGGGATTCTCCGTGGTGGCCCCGATAAGAATCAGGGTTCCGTTTTCCACCCAGGGCAGAAGGGCGTCCTGCTGGGCCTTGTTCCAGCGGTGTACCTCGTCCACAAAGAGGGTGGTCCGGCGGCCATGGAGGTCCCTGGTTTCCTTGGCCTGGTCCAGCACCTCCCTAAGGGCGGCCACCCCCGCCAGCACCGCGTTAAGCGACACAAACCGGCTTTTTGTGGAATTAGCAATTACCTGAGCCAGGGTGGTTTTGCCCGTTCCCGGGGGGCCGTAAAAAATAAGGGAAGAAAGCTGATCCGCGGCAATGATCCGGCGCAAGAGCCGCCCCGGCCCCAGAATCTCCTCCTGCCCCACGTATTCTTCCAGGGTGCGGGGGCGCATTCGGAAAGCCAGGGGCTGGCGGCCCTCCAAACCGTCAAAACCGGCGGCGGAAAAAAGATCCATCCCTACTTAAAGAACCGGTCCAGGCCGGTTTTAACCTCCTCCAGGGCGGTGCGGAACCGGGCGGTAAGCCGCCCCTCGTGTTCCCGAAAGGCCCGGGCGTATTCGGGCAGTTCCTCCGGATCAAGCTCCACCTTAAAGCCGCTTTGGGCGGTAAGCTGCTCCGACCGGGACCGGGCGGTTTCCTGAAGCTGGGCCCTTATGGCGTCCCCAAGCTGCTCCCGGCTTTGCCAATACTGCTGAAAAAAAGCCGCCGCCTCTTTAAAAAAGGCGTTTACTTCCTTGGGGTGGGAAGCCATAACCTGATAGCCCAGACGGAGAGTCTCCAGGGTTTCCGGCCAGTTGGGGTAAAGGGGAAGGCACAAATTATTTTTAAAAACCTCCCGGGCCCCGGCAAGCCTGGCCTCCCTGGCGCGGGAGTCTCCGCCGGTTTTGGCGGCCTTAAATTCTTCTTCAAAACGCTTGGGATCCCTATGATCCAAAAGAAAAGAGGAGGCTATTTTTTTTCCTTCCTCTTCCCAGGCCTTAATTTTTAAACCCTCTTTGTCCCCCGCCACATCCTCGGTCCGGGCCATAGCAATTTCAAATGCAGATTTAATGGTTCCCATAAAACACTCCTCCGGGAAAAAAGATAGGTTTCCCGTAAAATAAAATTAATACTTATTTATTCCTCATTGTCCCTTTTCATGGACTGGGGAACCCAGGCGCCCAATTCCGCCAGGTTAATCGAAAGACTGCGAATTTCCTCCCGCAGAACAAAGATACAGTCGTTTTTGCGGGCGGTTCCCCGGACAATGTCCTCCGCCAGGGCGCGGCAGCTCGGCGCGCCGCAGGCGCCGCAGTCCAGGCCGGGCAGGCCGGTTGCCAGCTTTTCCATCTGGTCCATCATTTCAATGGCCCTTTGGAAATTATCGTCCAGCTTTTGAATGGGCCGGGGTTTGAGGTCTTCATTAAGCCACCGGGTGTTTACCTTGGTTAGGAAAGGCTGGGGGGCGCCCTCCATAACCGAAGAAAGCTCCAGGGCCTTATTTCTGATCCGGGCTTTGGCAATGTAGGGGTTCTCCACGGTGAGGGGCCCCCCCACGCAGCCCCCCGGACAAGCCATGGCTTCGATAAAATCCACGTTGCGGAGCCGCCGGTTTTCCATTTCCTCAAACATCTTGGCCGCATTAAGGATGCCGTCCACCGCGGCAATGTTAAAGCCCCCCACGTTGTCCCCCTCTCCCTGGCTCACCGCCCAGGAAATTCCCAAAAACGAGGAGGCCTGTTTTTTTTCCGGAACGTCCACCTCCGACAGGCTGGCAAGAAGGGGAAGATAGATATCCTTAATGGGGATGATTCCGTCCACCTCCGACCTGGGTTTGTTGAGGGGATTCTTTACCGCGGTAATTTTGGCGGGACAGGGGGAAATAAAAAAAATCCCTAGGTTTTTTTTGCCGGGGTAAATTTCCTGCCGGACAATCCTTGCGGCAATTTCCATGGGAGATTCCACCCGCAGCACCTGATCCAGAAGTCCGGGAAAGCGCAGTTGAATAAGCCGGACAATGGCCGGGCAGGAAGATGAGATAAGGGGAAAGGAGTCTTTTTTTTCGGCCATAACCCGGCGGGTTTCCACCGCGGCAATCTCGGCGGCGGAGGCTACTTCAAACACATCGTCAAAGCCCAGTTTAATTAGACCGGCGAGGATCTTATCCACGGTAATTTTAGGGTTAAACTGTCCGTAAAGGGCCGGAGCAGGAAGGGCCACCCGGAAATCAAAGCGTTTAAAGTCGTCCAGGCTGTCGGACTGGGCCTCTTTAGCGTGGTAAGGGCATACCCGGATGCACAGGCCGCAGTCAATGCAGCGCTCCGGCACAATGGCGGCCTTGCCGTTGCGGACCCGGATCGCTTCGGTGGGGCAGCCAAGGCAGGTGGTACAGCCCTTGCATTTTTCCCGGTTAAGTTTGACGGAATGAAAAATTCCTGCCATTTATAACCTCACTATAATAGTAACCGTGGTTCCCTTTCCCGGCTCGGACTCGATGGTAAACTCATCGGAATTTTTCTTAATATTAGGCAGTCCCAGCCCTGCGCCAAAGCCCATTTCCCGGGCCTTTTCCGAGGCTGTGGAGAAACCCGGCTGCATGGCTTTTTCAATGTCCGGAATCCCCGGCCCCTGATCCCGAAAGACAATCTTAACCCGGCCGGCATAGATAAAAACTTCCCCTTCGCCTCCGCCGCCGTGGATAATGGTGTTGATTTCGGCCTCATACATTGAAACCGCGGCGCGCCTGATAACATCCGGCGGAACCCCCAACTGCTTTAGGGTTTTTTTTATATCGCTGGATGCCTCGCCAAAAGTAAGGGGGTCATCGGCGCTTATTACATATTGCTTTCGAAAAAGTACGGTATCTTCCATAAATTTTTGCCGACTCTCCGCCGTCGTTAATCCTATCATAATCCATAATACCCTTTTTGACCAGGGTTTATCTGCCATAAACCGGAACCTTGGGGGGAATTCCCTTATTTTGGGGCAACTACCTCCAAAACCATAACAAGTAATCTTGACATATTTTCTGTGATAGAGTAAAAGTAAACCACAATGTACTTCACTGGAATTATAACCGGGCTTATTACTTTTTTGCTGATAGGATTATTTCATCCCCTGGTTGTATTGGCGGAATATCATTTCGGAGTCCGGATCTGGCCTGTTTTTCTTTGTTTTGGACTAATCTCATGTATTTTATCTTTAATAATTAAAAACACAATCATTAATGCCACATTTGCCATTTTCGGTTTTTGCTGCTTTTGGAGCATCCTGGAAGTGTTTCATCAAAAAAAACGCGTAGAAAGGGGCTGGTCGCCAAGAAATCCAAAAAAGGTAAAAAAAGAAAAAGAATGAACAACCCCGCCGCCCTTCTGCTTAGCGCTCACCCTATAGTATCGTCTTAGTCCGTGTTGTCCGTGGTTAAATTTAGAATTCCTCCGGAATGCCCCTTCCAAAGGCGGAAATCCTGGTTTATACTTTTACCGGCGCATTATGAAACAACCAGACCCCAGGGCATCTGAAAAACCCTTTCCTCCCCCGGACCGCTCCCCCCTTAGACTCCTGGGATGGCAGCTAACCCTGGGGGGAGCGGCGGCCCTCCTGGGCGTCCTCCTGCCCCCCCCCTTTGGCCCTCCCCTTCTCCTCCTCACCGTGGGCCTGGGGGCCGCTGGTGGTTTGGTTCTTTCCCTCCGGGGAGGCCGGCCTGGGACTTTTGAAGAGTTGACCCCGGGCCTGCAAAACTTTGCCGCAAAGCTCCGGGCCCAGGCCGGGGCGGCCGAAAATTCCCGCCAAAAGATTCGGGAACGCCGGGCCGCCCTCAAGGACGGCCTAACCGGCCTTGAGTCCGCCGGAAAAGCCCTTGAGGAAGGGTTCAGAGCCCTGGAACAGGCCGGAGCGGAAGGGCTGGAAGAAGGAGCCCGGCGGCGGGCCCTGATCAGGGGCGTCCTTCAGGGGGGAAACCAATGGTCCGCCCTGGCGGAGGAGGCCATTCCGGTGGCCGCCCGGACCGGCGAAGGCTGCCGGGAATTCCCTCCGCCCCCGGTAGAAACGCCTCCCCAGGGGGACCTTCTTCGCCCCAGGGGATTCCGCGGCAAGGCGGACCGGGCTGGGGTGGAGGAGGCCCTGTCTTCCGGAGAAACCATGGAAAAACTGGTCCGGGACCTCAAAGCGGGGGCCTTTCAAACCAAGCTCCTCTCCATGATTACCTTCATCGAGGCGGCCCGGACCGGTGAAGGGGCGGGGTTCAACATCGTGGCCAGGGAGGTCCGCCGCCTGGCGGAGGCCCAGGAGGAGGCCGCCGCCGCCCTCCTCCGCCTGGTCCGGGGGTTCATTTCCCAAACCCTTTCCCCCGGCCCCCTTCCCGCCGGGGAGCTTTCCCCAAGGGTTCTCCCGCCCCCCGTCCCCCCGGAACCGGACCGCCGGGGAGAGGAGAACCAGGCCCGGTTTGAAGCCCTCTCCCAAAAACTCAAGGCCCGGATCAGCTTTTGGCAGGAGGAGGCCCGCTGTCTTGAGCTATGGGGGAACCGCCTCACGGAAATTTTGGAAGGAACGGCCCCAGGCGAACCGGCAGGAACGCCGATTTCCGAAACCCTAACCTCTTTTTTCGCCGTCCTGCCCCCGGCAGAGGAATCCCCCTCCCCTTTCCCGGCCCCGGAGATTCGGGTCCTCCCGGCAGCCCAGGGGGAATCCGCCGGGGATCTCTTTCTTTTCCTTTCCCGGGAGGTTTTCGGGGGAGGGACGGAATGAAGCTCAAAACCCTCCGGCTTCTTCAGGCCCTGGGCGGTCTGCCCGGCTGGATTCCCCTGATCCTCCTGCCCCGGCTGGAATCCGGTCTCCTCCGAGGGGCGGCCTGTACCGCGGCGGGCCTTTGGTTTATCCTCCTGTGGCGGCTGACCCTCCGGGGAAGCCGGAAATTCCGGTCCCAGGCTCAAGACCTAACCCGCTGGGAGGGGGAAGACCTGGCCGCCGAGGAGGAGGAACAGAACCGCCGGACGGAGGCGGACCGCCGGGAAGGGGCCGCCCAGAGGGAAGAACTGAGCCGGCTCTGCGCCCGGGCCCTGGCGGAACTTCCCCTCTGGGAAAAAAAGCTCGAAACCTACGGGAACCTGGCCCAAACCCTAAGGGACGCCGCCGGAAAGATTGATGAATTAAGCCAAGCCCGGGATTTTCCCGCCCTGCTCCGGGAAACCGCCGCCTACTGCGCCCTGGTTCCCCTCCTCCGGGAAGATTGGGAAGGGCGGCTGGCCCAAACCCTCTCCCAGGCGAAGGCATCCCCCCCTCAAACCTCCTCGCCGGACAACCCCGGACTCCCGGAGAGGCCGCCGGAGGCCCTTAGGGAAACCCGGAAGACGGCGGAGGAGATCCGGCAAGCCGCCGACCGGGTGGGTGAAATGGCGGCCCGGATGACCTTTGTGGCCATCAACGCGGCCATTGAGGCGGCCCATGCGGGGACCGGAGGCCGGGGCTTTGCGGTACTGGCCCAGGAGATTCAGGGAATGGCCGAAAGGGATGCGGAGAATTCCCGCCGGTTAAAGGAAGTGATAGGGGAACTGTCGGAACCGGCGGCGGAGAGCCCTTCCCTAGGGGGCCTTCCCCCGGATCCAAACCCGGCCCCGTCAAAAGAGGGGGAATCGGTGGAGGGGGCGGACCTTTCCTTCCCGGAGGCGATCTGCCGCCGCGTCCTGGGGCTCCTGGAAGAAACCGAAGCCAACCGGAAGGCTTTGCAGGAAGCCGCCCAGGCCCTAACCCCCCCCAGCCCCGGGGGCGTCGGCTTCCCGGCCCTATCTGCCGCCCTTGGGCAATGCCGGGAGGCCCTGGAAAACTGGGAGCGGCGGCTCAAAAACCTGGAGGATTTGGCCCAAAGGCCCCTTTAGGACTCCCCTATTTATTTAAGGAAAAAACATGAAAGTCCATGAAAACGATGATTTAATCCTGGCCTCCTTCATCCTTGGGCAGAACTGGAATACCAACGCCTATGTTTTGGCGGACAAGTATAGCCGAATCGCCTGGCTGGTGGATCCGGGTTTTTCCCCGGGCCGGGTCCTTGATTTTCTGGCCGGGAGGGGCCTGTCCCTGGAGAGAATCATCCTTACCCATGCCCACCTGGATCACATAGGCGGCCTTACCCAAATCAAAGAGACCTATCCCAAGGCCTCCATTCTGATCCATGCCGCCGAAGCCGGCTATCCCCGGGAGCCCGATATCAACCTCATGGCGGCGGCAGGGCTTGTCTTTCCCGTCCCCGAACCGGATGGCCTTCTTCAAGATGGCCAGCGGATTCAATCCGGGGCCCTGGACGGCCTGGTGATTCACACCCCCGGACACAGCCCCGGAAGTATCTGTCTCTACCTTGAAAAGGAGGGATTCCTCATCTCCGGGGACACCCTCTTTCAAGGCTCCGTGGGACGCTGCGATTTTCCCCTCTCCGATGAGGGGCAGATGATATCCAGCCTAAAGGAAAAAATCCTCTGCCTTCCGGAAAAAACCCTGGTCTTTCCCGGCCACGGACCGGAAACCATCCTGGGACATGAAAAATTGTATAATCCCTTTCTGTGGTAAGGTGAGGATGAACTTTCCAAAAAGAGGGGCGGGGCTTTTTCTGTTCCTCCTGGGTTTTCCGGTTTGGAGCCAGGCAGGGTCCTTCTTCTCCCCCTCCGGGGCCCGGAGCGAAGCGGAGATCCTGGGCCTCAAACCGGGGCTGCTTTGGCAGGCGGCCACCGGGGGCGCCCTTTTAGGAGCGCCGGCGGCGGGGGAGGACGGCAGTATCTATTGCCTTTCCGAAGATCGCTACCTTTACGCTCTGGACCCTTCCGGGAGGGTTAAGTGGAAACACTACCTCCGAACCCTTCCCCTGGGAAACCCCTCCGTAGGACCCGATGGAAGCGTTTACCTCACCCTGGCCCGGGGCGAACTGGCGGCGGTAAATCCTTCGGGGCAGGAAATATGGCGGTTTGACCTGGGCGCTCCCCCGGCGCCGGGAACCGCCGTTTCCGATGAGGGACTGATTTACCAGGGCGCCCAGGCCCGGCTTTTCTGCCTGGACAACCGGGGCCGCCGGCGCTGGCAAACCGAGTTGGAGGCCCCCCTCAGCGGGGCGGCGGTCATTGTTCCCTCCTGGGGGCTCCTCTGCCCCCTGGAAAACCGGCGTCTTGCCGCCCTGGACCTCCGGGGCCGCCGGCGCTGGACCCTGGACACCGAAGGAATCCCGGACCAGGTTCTGCCGGATTCGGAGCGGTTTTACTACAGCGCCCGGCCTCAAACCGTGGCCGCCGCCTCCTGGCAGGGGGAAATCCTCTGGCGGCGCAGCCTGCCCCGGCCGGTCCTCTCCGGCCTTCTCCTGATTCAGGGGAGGCTCTGGTTTATCACCGGCCAGGCCGGAGCCGGGGCCGGAACCTTAGCCGCCGGGGAGGGGCGGCTCCACGTGGTTGATCCCGCCACCGGGGAAGACCTGGCGGCCCCGGTTCCCCTGACGGCGGGGGAACTTTTTGCCGGTCCGGCCTTGGATCAACCCGGCGGCGGGGAGGCCGGACCCTTCTGCCTGACCCTCCGGGGGGAGCTTTTCCGGGGAGAATTCACCGGCGGCGGCATAAGCCTTTTTCCCGAGGGCCTCCTGGAATCCGGCGGCGTATCCGGGGTCCTTCTCCACCCCGGGGGCCTCTGGATCGAGAACTGCCGGGACTGGCGGATCAAAGCCTTTGCCCTCCGCCCCGCCGCCGGCCCGGACGAAAGTCCCCCCGGCGAAGCCGCCGGAGAGGGGAAAACCGGCCTTGAAAAAACGGCAACCCCCCGGTGGAATCAACGCTCCGGCGGTCCCGGACGGCGGTGGGCCGGGGAATGGCCGGCGGATTCCCCCCGAATTCCGGGGAACGATGAACTTGTCCTTAGGACCTTGGCCGGCACAAACTCCTCAGAAATTCAACTGGAGGCGATCAGGCAGATCCGCCGGGGCTTCCGGGAGGAAAAATACGGGGGAGAGGACTGGGTTTTGGAGATTCTTGAGGGACTTGCCGGGGAAGGGCTTCTCAACCCCCGGCGGGAAAACGGCCGGATTGTGAACGACTTCTCCGAGGTACGCCGGGCCGCGGGAACCCTTCTGGGGGAAATGGGGACCTTCCGGAGCCTGGGGGTTTTGGGGACGGTCCTCCTCCGGGAAAGGGAAACCTCGGTACGGCAAACCCTGGCTTTGGCGGCGGCCCGGATCGGCGGCGATCCCGGCGGCGGGATTCACCGGGCCCTCAACCGGACCTTCCTGGACGCGTCCCTGGAGGAACGCCGGACTTTGGCGGCGGCCTATCTGGAAGCCCTGGCCCTCTTTGCCCGGTACTCAGGAAGCCTGAATCCTCTGGGGCTGGAGATCATCTCCGAGATCTTCCGGGGGGATTACAGCCGGGAACTAAAAGCCAAAGCCCTGTCCCTCCTTTCCCGATCCGGGGCCTAAAGCCGGGAGAGAATGACGGAACCTTGTCCCAAATAGTTGATTAATGCCATAAATAGTTTAAAATACCTTACAGAGGATAAAAATGAAAAACCTGAGGATATTCCTGACCGCCTTACTCGTTATTTCGGCTTTTCCCCTTGCCGCCCAAGTCGACCGGCCGGAACTGGAATCCGCCGGGGAGGTTCAATTTCAAAATTACCAGGGGCCCCACAGCCGGATCGATACGGTGGAGGAAATTATCGGCATCGGCACAATTCTTTCCCGCCGGGACGCCTCAGGGGAAGGGCGGTATTTTGACAAGTACCGGGTTGTTCATGTTTACGATTCCCAGGAAACCCGGCTCTTTAGCGCCGACATTTTTATCCTGGAGCCTAACGCGGGGGTGGATCATATTGACAACCTCCGCCGGATTCTCTCCGGCTACCTAACCGGCGCCTACGGCTATTCCGCCCAGGATGCGGCGGTCCTGGCCCGGTTCATTACCTATTACAACGCAATCTACCGGGGCAACCTGAATTTTTTTGAAGGGCGCTATACCCCCGGAGTCCTTTCCCGGCTTGATGCGGGCCGGGTGGGATTGTCCACCCAGTGGTCCGAATGGGCGGGAAAAACCCAGATGATCATTCCCCTAAGCCGCAGGCCGGGCCAGGAGGAGAGTCGGCTGGACACCGATGCCCTCACCTCCCCGGAAGTGGTGGAATCCCTCCGCCAGGAACCGGACCGGGGCCTGGATGACCGGAAAGCCATCACCGAAATCAAAGAAGAAGAGATTCAGCAGGAGGAGCAGGCCCTGGCCCAGGAGCGCCGGGAAACCGAGGCCAGGGAAGCCGAAACCGCCCGTCAGCAGGAGGAGATTCGCCGCCGGGAGGAGGAGGTAACCGCCCAGGAGCAGGCGGCCCAAACGCCGGAGCAGCAGACCGAAGCGGCCGGCCGGCGGGCCCAACTGGAAGAGGATAGGGCCGAACTCATTCAGGCCCGAACGGACCTGGCCCAGGACAGGCGGGAACTGGCCCGGCGGGAAGAGCAGCAGGATCAAAGGCTGGAGCAGATTCGCCGGGAACGGGAGCAGATTGCCGCGGATGAACAGGGAATCCTAAGCCAGGGCGCGGCCCCCTCCCAGCCCCAAGGCGGAACCCCCGGGGAAAGGGCGGCGGCCCCCTTCCTGCTGCTCTCGGATCAGGCGGATGTTCTGGGAACCCTGGTCATGGTTGATTTAACTTCCGGCGAGGTCATCCGGTCTTCCGGGCTTGCCACCATCCGGGGAAGCAGTTACCTGGCCAGTCAGGGGGGTTATTTGGTAATTGCCGGCGAAGAGTCCGGCGACCGGATTATCAGCCTGGTTAGGCTGAACGCCGAGAGCCTCCAGATTGAGGAACAGGGGGAAGTTTCCGTGGCCCCCAACAGCCGGCTCCTGGTTCAGGGAAACGACATTTACGGCTGCGTCCGCTATCAGGATCGCTGGATTCCCGGACGTTTTAACCAGGCCCTGGAGTTGACCGGCCTTCTCGATCAGGAAATGGCGCCCTACAGTTTCCTAAGCCTCCAGGGGCAAAACTTTCTTTTTCAGCTCCCCTCGGGATCGGTTAAGGTGGCGCCCCTGTCGGAGTTCAGAGCGCCCTAGGTTTACGCCGCCGGAAAAGCCAGGAAAAAAAAGCCTGGATTGCCAGGAGGATTCGCCGGAAAAAGCCGGGGTTCCGGAGCTTTTCCAGGCGCTCAATGCCGTCCGCCAGTTCATCGGGGGTAAAGGGTTTCCGGTAGAGGTTTTCGTCAATTTCAATTTCCAGAGTCTGGGCCTTATTAAAGTCGTTGCTCAGGACGACGGCCTCTATGGTGCTCCAACCCAATTTCCTGGCCGCCTCCAGCCGCCTTTCCCCGGCAATGAGATTTAATTCTTTGTCGACAATGATGGGGTTTAAAAGGCCGTACTGCTTCATGCTCTCCGCCAGGGGAATAATATCCCCCAGGTTTTTCCGGACCCGCTTTTTTACCATGACATCCTTGATGTTGATCTTCAAACCAAAACCTTCCTTTTAACTAATCCAGCAGGTTAACTAATCAAGCAGGGGATTATAATCCTCCGATCCCTCCTGAAAATCCTCCGGGGAATAGGGCAGGGCAAACTCAGTATCCGGAATGGGCGGCAGAAAGGAATCCCCGCCGGAGGAAAAGAGGTTCTGGGGAACATCCTCCAAAATCATGATGTTTTGCAGCTTCCGGATAAGTTCCTCGTCCCGGGCGGCCTCGTAGGGGTGTACGTTACAGGTCCGCCGGGGTTCCGTACCGGTCAGGAAAATCTCCTCCCTGGTACTGGGGCAAAGGCTGGTAGGCAGCAGCCCCGAGGCGGAGCAGACCCGGACAGTGATAAGCCCGGTATCGGGCTTGGGGAATTCCGTTCGTTCCAGGTCCCGGTGAAGGTCCTTCATGTACCGGGCCCAGATGGGCCCCGCGGCGGTGGCGCCGGTCAGGTTGCGCCCCAGGGAGATGCCGGGGGTATCAAAGCCGAACCAAATGGCGGTGGTAACATAGGGAGAAAAGCCGACCGTCCACGCGTCCTGCCAGTTTTGGGTGGTTCCGGTTTTTCCCGCCATGGGCATCCCATCGTAGCCCCCCACTTCCCGGGTACGGTTGTAAAGGGTTCCGCCGGGCATCTCCACGGAACTCCTTAGGATGTCGGTCATAATATAGGCTTCCTGGGGGGTGAGGATCTGATCGCTCCGGGTCCGCCGCTGCTGGTCCCGCACCCGGTCCCGTTCCGGTTCCAGAATGATGTTTCCCTGCCGGTCTTCTACGGAGATAATGGCAATAGGTTCCACCTCCCGGCCCTGGCTGGGAAAAACCAGAAAGGCCCGGGCAATATTAATGGGCGCCATGGCGGTAACTCCCAGGGCCAGGGGGTATCCCCTGGGAAAGAGCACCCGGTTTTCTTTTTGACTCTCCATGCCCAGCATCCGGCTCATCCGGTCAATGGCGGGTTCAAACCCTATCCCCTCCAGCACCTGCAGGGCCGGAACGTTCATGGAAGAGGCCAGGGCGTAACGGAGAAGCACTGAACCTTCCCAGGTGCCTAAAAAATTCTCCGGTTCGTAGGCCAGGCCGGTTTCGGGGTTCATAAAAACAATGGGGGCGTCCATAATCCGCGAGGCGGTGGTGAATTTCCGGCTGGAAATGGCCAGGGAGTAAAAGAGGGGTTTAATGGCCGAGCCGGGCATCACCAGGGCGTCGGTGGCCCGGTTATACTTTTTGGTTTCAAAATCGCTGCCCCCCACCATGGCCAGGATATGCCCCGTGTTATTTTCCAGGGTAATTAGCGCCCCTTCCACCACGGTACGCTTGGCCTGTTCCTCCGCCACCCTCAAGCCCTGCATGGTCAGGTTCCGCAGATCCTGGGAGCCCAGCATTAGGGAGAGAGCATGGAGGGTGGGGTTTAGATCGTTTAGATAGGCATCCCGGGCGGCCTGCTTTTCCTTGGCCCCCACGGTCCGAATGTCTTCCAGGTTAAAAGCCAGGGCCAGGAGTTCCACGATGGGCCGGTACTCGTTGTCCACCAGGGAGTTGGATTGGGTGGACTGGGCGCGGTAACGCTGGTTAATGTCGTCGTAACCGTTCATCATGTAACTTTCCGCCAGCTCCTGATAGGCCAAGTCAAGGGTGGTATGAACAACATAGCCGTCTTTGTTAATGTCTACCCGGCCGTAGAGCATATCCGAAAGCTGCAGACGGACGTACTCGCTAAAGTAGGGCGCCCGGCTAAAATTATCAAAGTAAGCCGAGGCAATGTTGGAACGCTCATAGTTGTAGTTGGCCCAGTAATCGGTATAAGAGTAATCCGCCTCCTCCCGGGTGGTGTAGCCCTGGCTTACCATCTCGTTAAGCACCGCAATCTGCCGGATCCGGGCCTCCTCCGGATGGTTGATCAGGGAAAACCGGGCGGGGTTGGCCATTTGAATCACCAGGATAGCCGATTCCGCCAAGGTAATGTCCCGGGCGGAGTGGCCAAAGTAAAACTGGGAGGCCGCCTCCACCCCGTTGGTATTATGCCCAAAATAGACATTGTTCATGTAAATTTCGAGAATCTCGTTCTTGGTTAGGGCCTTTTCAATCTGATAGGCATACCAGATCTCCTTGAGCTTGCGGATAATGGAGCGCTCGGTCCGGTCCACATGCCGGAGGCCCGCCACCTGCATGGTGAGGGTGCTGAACCCGGAAAGGTAGCCATCGCTTTTGGACACCACATTCCGGATATTGTTGATCAGGGCCCGGAAAAAATTAAAGTAATCCACCCCCCGGTGGCGGTAAAAATTCTTGTCCTCCCGGCTTAACAGGGCAAAGATGAGATGCTTAGGCAGCTCGTCAATGGGAACAAAATCCCGTTTTTCATCGGCAAAAAGCTCGGTGATGAGGGCGCCGTTGCGGTCCAGAATTTGGGTGGGCAGGGCCGGTTCAAACTGTTCAAAATCCCGGCGCATATCTATATTTTTTTGAAAGGCGAAGTTTAGTCCCAGGGCAACCCCCAAGATGAGGGCTAAAAAAGCGGAAAATCCAATGAGAATTTCACTAACGAGACGCTGTTTTTTAGAGAAGGCCATAATTTACAATAAGAAGAATCCCCGGCCTTTGTCAAGGCGACGGACCAATCAGGGAAGGGGCAATCAACCTACGATCCCTGGGGGGCCAAAAAAAAGGGCCGATTCCGGAGAATCGGCCCAGCGTTAGGATACCGGCAACCAGCATAGTAAACTGGGAGGGGAACTATACCAGCCGCCTGACAATAATACTATCGGCGGCGGGGGGGTTTGGCTTAATATTCCTGAACAAAAATATCTAAAAAAAGTGAAATTTTATAGTTATTATTCCCGGTAAGATGAATTTGCCGGCTTATCCGGTAGTCCTCCAGAATAAAGAGAACCGTATGCTCCCCTTCGGACACCAGGAGAGGCTCCTGGGAAGGGTTAATCTTTTCCCCATCCAGAAAAATCTGGGTTCCCGCGGGGGCCTCAAAGAGCAGCCCCGGAATCTGCCGGGCAAAGGGCAGTTCCACCCGGACGGTTTGGGTGGAGTTGACCGCAAAGGTCCGGTTAATCTCCCGGAAGCCCGGCGCCTGAACCCGGATACTGTGAACCCCCGAAGGGAGGAGCAGGGGCTGCCCGGCAAAGGGGATTCGCTCGTTATCGATCCAAAGGGCTATCTCCGACACCGGGGGGGGGCTCCCGGTAAAGAAAAGCTCCGCCCGGCCCCGGTTGCTCCACAGGGGGCTGACCCGGAGAAAAAAGGGGCTGTTCTCCGCGGCCCGGGGCATGGCCTTGGAAAGGGAAACCAGGGTGATAAACAGGGGCAGGTCTTCCAGGGTTAGTTCCAGGGAAAGGGGCTCCCGGATTGCCCCCAGGGGAAGGTCCACGCTGAACCGGGGGCGGTTGGCCAGGATGGCGTTTCCCGTTTCTAGGCCCTGGTAGGCGGTTTGATTGAGGGTGGGAAGGGGGCTTAGGCGCTTATAAAAGAGGATAACGTAGCTCCCCGCGGCTTCCCGGAGGGCATCGGGAATCCTGAGGGAAACCCGGATTCCCTCCAAAAAATCCCCCTTGGCGCCGGGGAAGACCGCCAAAAACTCATTGACAAGCAGGGGATACTCCCCCGCGGTCTCCCGCTCCTGGGACAGATCGACCAGGGCCGTTACGGGGCCCCGGAGATTCTCCGCCGGGGCGGTTAAAAGAAAGAGAAAAAACCCTAGGACGGCAAGGAAAAAACGCTTCATCCGTTGACTCCGGGAATCAGGGTGCGGGGATCAACCGGTTCGCCGTTTCGGCGGAATTCAAAGTGCAGATGGGGTCCAGTGGACATCCCCGTACTTCCCACCTCTCCCAAAATAATAGAAGAAGTGATATATTGATTCAACTCCACAAAAATTTTTTTTAAATGGCCGTAGGTGGTCTGATACCCCCCGGAATGGGCCACCACCACATAGTTTCCCAAAACCGGGGAATAGCCGGCTTCGGTTACCCTCCCCTCCCGGGCGGGATAAACCGGGGTTCCCTCCGGCGCCGCCATGTCCAGCCCCGGATGAAAATGGACCTGCCCGGAAATAGGGCTAACCCGTTGGCCAAACCAGGAGGTGATCCGGCTTCCCGGAAGGGGGTGGCGGAAGAGGATTCCCAGAAAGTAGGCCCGTTCCATGGCGGTCCACCGCAGGGCGGGCATAAACAGAAAGGTCTCTTCCCGCCCCTCCCGGACAAGGGAGATCCTCTGCCCCTGATCTTCCGAAAGGGTCCGGGAGGCTTGGCTGAACCGTTCCAGTTCCGTTCCGGCTTCCCGGGGAAAGAATATTCCCGGCTGGTTGGGTACCAGGAGGTAGCTCCCGGGCCTTAGGTCCTCGGGGGAGGAAAGGCGGTTAAGGGTGGAAAGGGTTTCCTGGGGCAGGTTAAACCGGGCGGCCAGGGAAAAAAAATCATCGGTTTCCCGGACCCGGTAGACCGATAAGCCCAGGGGGGGCAGGGGGTTCCCCGCGCTCTGCTGAACATAGGCCAGGGCGAGATCCTCCAGGTGCTGTTTTAAAATCCGGTCCTGGGACTGGAGAAGGCGAATCTCCGGGTAGGGGGGTTCCGGTTCCCCCCGGGAGTTTTGGGCCGCCGGACCGCCCTCCCCCAGGATAGTCAGAACGGCCAGGAGGGCCAGAATCCTAAATCCGGCCCCCGGCCTAACTGCGGGAAGAGTCATGCCCCAGGCCGAAAAAAAGCCAGCCCACCAGAAAAAACCCCGCCACGCCGGTAAGGATTCCCCGGAGAAGGCTGCCCTGCCGGATAGCCAGAAACAGGAAGTAAAGCCAGAGGACGGCGCAGACCCACCGAAGAAGAAAGCGGCCGATTCGGAAAAGTCCTTTTAAGCCGCTTCCCTTGGTCCGGGCAAGCCGGGAGCGCCGGCGGGTACGGAGAACCTTGAGGAGGATTCCTACCCCCGCCCCGGCGGCAAGAAGGATTAGGCAGTACCGGGTGTACAACCGGGGTTGGTTAACGGCAAAGTACCAAAGGGGAAAAACGATCCCGGCGCTCAAGAGAAGGCTTCCCAGGAAGAAAAGGCTTAGGGAGAGGAGATTCCTCCCCTGGCGGTAGTAGCCTTGAAGAATACTGCGGAGAAGGCCGAGTCCTTTCATGGGTTTACCTCACTGGCAAGGGCTGCTAAAAGCCGGGAATAGCGCCGGGGAATCCTGGCGTTCCAGGACGTTTCGCCGAGTTTCCGGCTGGGAACATTGTCCCCGTGAAAATCCGAACCGGCGCTGACGAGAAGGCCGCAGCCCAGGGCCAGGGCCTCCAGCCGGCGGCTTTGGCTCCGGTTGGCCGAGGGGTGTACCGCCTCGATTCCCCGGACGCCGGCGGCCTTCCACAGGGCAAACCAGGGGCCCAGCTCCTCCAGGGGAAAGCGGAGGGACAGGGGATGGGCCACCACCGGGAGGGCCCCGGCCCGGGTTAAAAGGCCCGCCGCGGCGTCAAGGCTTAGGTTTTTCTTGGGTTCGTAAAAGGGCTGCCCCTTTTTCAAAAAACGTTCAAAGGCCTCGCCCAGGGAGGAAGCGGCGCCGGCCTTAACCAGGAAGCGGGCAAAATGGGGCCGCCCCAGGGCCCGCCGGGAGTTGGGACCGGAAAGGGCGCCGGCCTCAGCCAGAATATCCTCGTACCGGACCCTGATTCCCCCCCGGTTCATTTTCTCGATGATCCGGAGGTTGCGGTTCTCCCGGGCCTCCCGGAGTTTTTCCAAGGCCCGGTCCAGTTCCCCGCAATCCCGGGAGATCCCCAGCCCCAGGAGGTGAAATTCCCCCGGATGTTCCCTTTGGCCTTGATCCGCCGCCGGGATGGGAAACTCCAGGGAAAGCTCAACCCCCCGGATAAGCCTTATCCCTTCCTTTTGAGCGGCGGCTTCCCCTTCCTCCAGACCTTCCAGACTGTCGTGATCCGTTAAGGCCACCACTCCAATCCGTCTTTGGGCCGCCAGGGCCGCCAGCTCCCCCGGAGAGCAGGTACCATCAGAAAAGGAAGAGTGGGTATGAAAGTCCCCATAGGGCAAATTTATCACAGGCGCTCCCTTTTGGGCAGAATTAGACCCGGTAACTCCAGTGTAACCCGAAAAGGAGCTTTGTTAAATCCTCAAAAAGGTTAAAAACAAGAGTTTTTTAGGATTTACTATTCTTTTCCCTAAGGACTGTCGATATTGATAGTTGACAAGGTAAATGACAACCCTTTACACTTTTTAGAGAAGGGAAGGCGGCTTAAACCGGGGACTCTGGCTTGAATTGACCCGGAAACCTTCCCTCAGGAGCATTTAAAGTTCATGCCAAAGTCGGTACAATACAAGGCCAACTCAATAGTTTACTTTAAAGGAGATATGAACGAAAACATCTATCTCCTTAAGTCCGGAAAAGTGGTCTTAAAGTATAACGACATAGAAACCGGCGAGGAGATCAACGATATTATCCAAATGGGGGAATTTTTCTCCGTAAAATCCTCCCTGGGCAAATACCCCAAAGAAGAGACCGCCCTGGTTAAACAGGATGCGGAGGTTCTGCTCTTTACGGCCCCTGAATTTGAACAGGTGGCCATGTCCAACACCCGGATCATTATGAAAATGCTGCGGGTTTTTTCCAATCAGCTAAGGCGAATCCACAAGCAGGTTTCCAACCTCCTGGTAATGGGCAAGCAGGAGAACCCCGAAACCGGGCTTTTCGGCATTGGGGAGTACTACCTTAAACACAACAAACTTATCCAGAGCCTCTATACCTTCCGCCGCTATCTTACCTACTACCCCAGCGGTGATTTTGCCGCCAAGGCCGCCGATAATATCCTCACCATCGAAACCCGGCTGCAGTCTTCCGGAGGGGCCGCCGGGGGAACCTCCGAGGCCAAACCGGCCGGCGGGGAGGGCGGCGGAGGGCCTTCCGATGCGGCCAAGGTTTACTACAACGGCATAAGCCTCTTTAGCCAGCAAAAATTTACCGAGGCCCTTTCGGAGTTCCGCAAGATCCTTCAAACCTCCCCCGATCCTGAGTATCAGGCAAAGGCTTTTTTTGAGGTTGGCCGCTGTTTCTTTTCCCTCAACGATTTTGACAAAACCATCACCCACTATACCGGAATGATCCAGAAATTTCCCAAACATCCGGATCTGCTGGAGGCCCTCTTTTATGTGGGGTCGGCTTACGAAAAGAAAAAAGAAACGGACAAGGCCAAAAACTTTTACTCCAAGATCCTCAGCCTGTCCGAGGAGTCCTCGCCGGTTCACCGCAAAGCGGAACGGGCCTTAAAAGGGCTGGAGGGTTAAAAGATGGCCTTAGACCTGTCGATGTTCGGGCGTTTTGCTAAAACTTTCCGCAAAAACGAAATTATCTTCTGCGAGTACGAGCCGGGAGACACCTTTTATCTTATCCAGACCGGGCGGGTTCAGATTGTTAAAATCATGAACGAAATCGAAAAGATCATCGACATCCTGCAGCCCGGCGAAATTTTTGGCGAAATGGCCATTCTGGAAGAGGCCCCCCGTTCCGCCAGCGCCATTGCCCAGGACGATGTTAAGGCCCTGGAATTTAACCGGGAAAACTTTGAGGTTCTCATGCAGGGTAATCCCCAGATTGCCCTTAAACTGCTCAAACTTTTTACCAAGCGGATCTTCGATCAAAAGCGGAGGTTTTTGATTTTAACTTTGGAAGATGTTCAGGCCAGGGTGGCGGATGTCTTTCTCATGCTCACCGAAACTCAAGGAACCAGCCTGGCAAATACGGAGCAGATGGTTTTTAATACCACCGTTGATGACGTGGCCCACTGGGCGGGGATGCCCCCCGAGGCCTGCCGCAAGGTGCTTAACCACTTTGTAACCCAAAGGCGGCTGGATATTTATCCTGACCGGATCGAAGTAAAAAATATCAATGATTTTGCCCGCTTTGTTTCCAGCCGCCGGAAACACCAGGTTAGTTGAGCCCAGCCGAAAAAGGGAATTGAACCCTTGACCTGCTCATTACGAGTGAGCTGCTCTACCCCTGAGCTATTTCGGCGTTAAATTGAAGCCCTTCCAAAATGCCAGATTTTGAAACCGGCTTAAGTACCTTAACCTTTCCGGCCAAAAAAAACAAGGGACCTAGGGCAAAAGCAGCCATTCCCAATTTAGGATAACCAGTGCGGAATTTCTTTTCCTTATCTTGTCCTCACTCCATAGTATCGTCTTCGTCCGTGCCGTCTGTGAGGTCCGTGGTTAAATTTAGAATCCCTCGGGCAAAAGCCTGAACAGCCCCGCCTCCAGGGGCGCCAGGGTCAGTTCCTTCCCCCAGGGGCTCCCCTTTGCCCGGCCGGTGGAAATAAGCGTTTCGGCAGAAAGGGGGAGCGAAACAGTTTGGGGGCGGCGGGAAAAATTCAGAACCCCCAGGAGCCTTTCATCTCCCCCCCGGCGTTCGTACATGAGAACCTCCCTGGGGTGATGGGGAAGGAATTCGATCTCCCCCGAATGAAGGGCTTCGTGGGTTTTTCGGAGTTGAATGAGGTCCCTGTACCAGTGGAGAATTGACGAGGGATCCCTCTCCGCCCCGGCGACATTCCGTTCCCGGTAATCGGGGTTCACCGGAAGCCAGGGCCCGGCGGGGGGGGCGGCGGCGGAAAAACCGGCGTTGGGGGAATCATCCCACTGCATGGGAGTCCGGGACCGGTCCCGGCCGGGGTGGAAGGGATAGTATTTCACCCCCACAGGGTCCCTAAGCTCCCTCCGTTTCAGCCGGCCGTCAACCATGCCTATCTCCTCGCCGTAGTACAAAAAGGGCGTGCCCCGCTGGGTAAGGAGCAGCAGGGCCAGGAGCCGGTTAATTCTGTCATCACCGCCGCCGAGCCGTGTGGCGGCCCTGGACTGATCGTGGTTGGAGAGCACATGGCAAGGCCAGCCGCCGGGGGGAATCTTTTCGTACCAGGACTTGAGGCAGCTTTCCATCCGATCCGCCTTAAAGGGGGTGTAAATGGGAGAAAAGTCAAAGGCCAGATGGAGCCCGTCGTCCCCGCCGCCCAGGAAGCGCCCCGCCAGGGCGGGATCATGGACCCCCTCGTCGGGGTACACCTCTCCCACCAGCATGGTCTCATCGTACTGATCCATCAGCGCCCGGAGTTCCCGGACAATCCCAAAGGTTTCCTCCTGGTTGCGGTCCATGATGTGGGTTTGAAGATCGTGGCGGCGGGGAAAGGTGAGACGCAGCCTGTAGGGGTTGTTCCGGAATTGGGCATCCTTGACAAGATAGTTGATCACATCCAGGCGGAATCCCTTAACCCCCAGATCAAGCCAGAACCGGAGTTCCTCAAACATGGCCTTTTTCATGGCATTGCTGCGCCAGTTTAGGTCCGGCTGGGCCTCGGTAAAAAGATGAAGGTAGTATTCGCCGGTTTCCCCGTCATGCTTCCAGGCCCGGCCCCCAAAGGCGCCCATCCAGTTGTTGGGATAGCCCCTTCCCCCCTTCCTTCCCCCGCGCCAGATATACCAATCCCGCTTTGGGCTGTCCCGGCCTGTCCGGGATTCAACAAACCAGGGATGCCGGTCAGAGCTGTGGTTCAGCACCATGTCCATGATGATCCGGATGCCCCGGCGTTCCGCGTCCCCCAGGAGCCTTTTGAAGTCCTCAAGGCTGCCAAAAAGGGGATCAATGTCCCGGTAATTGCTGATGTCGTAGCCGAAGTCCACCATGGGGGAGGGGTAAACCGGGGAAAGCCAGATTCCCGTGGCCCCAAGGCCGGCGATATAATCAAGTTTCCGCCGGACCCCCTCCAGGTCCCCCACGCCGTCGCCGCCGGCATCAAAAAAACTCCGGGGATAAATCTGATAAATGGGCCCCTGTTTCCACCATACTGCTTTTGCCATAATTTCCAGTATAAAATGTTTTTGGAAAAAAGCAAGCGGTGTAATGATCCCGTTACGGATAATACAATCTGTTGCTCAATGCGGCGTATTTAAAAAGCTTCTTCCTGAAATAGCATACCATCATCGTCTTTTTTAATTTCTATTTTTTTTCCGATGAGATCAGATATATTAACAACAGCCCCATATTTTGAAAAGATATCTTGAAATTTAACTATATGGAATCTATAATTTCTTGCAAAAGTTCATAATAATCTTTAATTAGAAATGCCCCATCAGTATTTTGTAGTATGCCGCCCAGCGAGCCATCACTGCATCGAATGCGTTGAAGCGCCGATACGGTACGGGCAACATAAGAACCTTGTTTAGCTTTTTCAATGGTCTGCGGACCTTTTTTCATGCCCTCCTCAACACCTACTCTTTTACATTCAAACATTGCAAAAGGTCTGTTTAAGAGTTCATATATTTTATAAGAATTATGAATGCTATCTACGTAAACATTAATAAATGAATTGTTTTTTGAAAAAATAGTACAGGCATTACGAATAACTTTATTTCGGTCAATAAGCATAACACTTTTAGGGTTTATATTATTTATTTCAAAATGTTTCTTTTTTAAAAGCGATCCGCTGATTGGCAAAGCGCTAATTTCAAATGGAGATGAAACAATTTGCCTGCTGCCATGTAATGTAAATTCTACATTATGGGTAATATCCGAATTTGCGAACTCCGGCAACGGGCGTTCTATAGCAGTAAAACTTTCCAATTTCCAACTTTATAATACATAATAGGTTATTAATTCCACGAAAGTACCCAGCGCCCGGCCGGCAGCCTTCTTTTTATCATTTGTATAATGAAATACCTCGGTGGCAAGTAAATTTTGCAATTTATCGACTGAATCATATCCCACCTGTCACTCCTTGATGATCTGAATATATAAATTATAACCATTACAGTTTTGGATTTTATGCAAGGAAATTTCCAAAATCACACTTATCAGACAGCCCCCGGTTCGTTTTTTTGTTTGTTTATGCTTTCTTTATATAGTATTGCCGCCATTATTCCCAATGATATAAACATATACAGCGCCATAAAATATATTTTTTCAATTTTTAGCGCTATCCCCAGCACAAATATGCCGATTACAATTTCACCGGCAAATATGGCATACCATTTTGTTTTATAAAACCAAGCGTAGGGGAAAAAATGCGCCCCCGTAATTGTTGCTAAACTTATCAATAAATATTCAGGCGCTTTAAATATAAATATAAAATTAAACGGAATAAAAAATAATGATGCAAGGTTTAATAATAAACCCAAAATGCCTATCGGGTTTTCCGGAACAGTATATTGTATTTTCATTATTTTTGACAAAACATACGAAAAGGTTGACACCATTCCTCCGATAATAACGGTATAAATATTATTCATAAATATATTTTTATTAAAAATCCAAATAAGCATAATAAGCAGCCAGCTAATGCAGCCGCCTATGATAAAGGTTAC
>JAISRN010000179.1 GCA_031273605.1 Spirochaetales bacterium
GGCCGGGAAAATTCTTCCCGGGGAAGGCGGTTCAGCAGATCCTGAAAGCCCGTTCCGGGAGAAGGATTGGGGAAAATTCCCTGAAAAGCGCCTTCCCCCGGGGAGGTTTGAACCCTGGGGGGAAAGCCTGATAGGAACAATTCTTGATACAAATTACGCCTCCGGTTTTTTGATCATCTTTCGACTCAGGTCCGCGGCCCGTTCGGCGGACATTAAGGACAGCCAGTAGGAAACCACCGAGGTGGCGCCGGATTCCTGGGCTATGGTCTCGGTCATCCTGAGAATATCAATGACATCCTGATCGGCCATAGCCTGTAACCTCTCCACCGCCTGGGCCGGCTGCATACCCACATAGTACTGCGAAGCCTGTCTTAGGTTCCGTACTTTATCATCGTATTGATTCACCCGATCATTAAATGATTTTTCCCGGTCTTCCAGGGCGGTTTCCCGCTCCGCCAGGGCGGCCTGCCTTTCTTCCAGGGCGGTTTCCAGGTTCCCTATCCCCTGTTCCCGGCCGTTTAGTTCCTCCTCCCGCAGGGCAAGCTCCTCCCGAATCAGGGCGAGCCGTTGTTCATCCAGCAGAAAGGGGGAATCGGGATTACCCCCCGCATCGGGCCGCCTTAGCCTAAGCAGGGTCAGAATGGGGGTAACCACCTCCCGGGCGCTGATAAATCCCAAAAAGTCAAACCAGAGAAAACCCCCAAAAATGAGGGCAATGATCAGGAGTACCAGCAAAATGATGGCAGGTCCGCCCCTCATCGCTTTTAACTGGGCCATACTTTCCTCCTAAGCCTGCCGGGGAAGGCTGCTTTCCCCGGGGGATTCCGAAACCCCCTGAAAAACCTCCGCCCCCCGGCTTGACGAAAGGTTCCGGATAAAAAGACCGGAAGTGATGTCGAGCCTTTCGGCTTCTTCCTTTTTATTTTGTTCTTTCCGGAATTCCTGTTCCCTTTTTTCCTTTAGTTTTTGAATGACCTTCCTGTCCCGGGAGGCCCGGATGTACTCCTCCTGGGCCGCCAGACGCTGGGGTTCCAAGTCCTCCCGTTCCTTCTGAAGCCGCCGGTTCTCCTCCTGCATCCGCTTGATGAACAATTCCGAGCCGGTCAGGTAATCGTAGGTTAAGAGGCCGGCGGACCGCTCTCCCAGAACCACCCGGCTTTTTTCGTCGTTTTCCTCCATGGCCGTCCTGAGACGGGAACAGCGGGAGGTGATCTCCCCCAGGCGAATCTTTTTTTCGTTTTCCCGGCGTTCCCGGAGTTTAAGAAGATTTTCCAGTTTAAAGTGAAACTTAGACAACTAGGTTATGCTCCCTGCGTCCCTGGCTTTTGGCAACAGTCCGGCTTAGCTTGATAAGCCTGTCCCGGGTGTCCTCCCAGCCGGCGGCCTCCTCAACCTCCTGGGTTAAGAAATCATTTATCCCCTGCCACTTGGCCAGGGCCTCGTCAATGACCGGGTTGGAACCCGGCGCGTAGGCCCCCACATTGATCAGGTCCTCCGCCTCGTAGTAGGCGGCCCACAGGCGGCGCAGCCGGCCCATGGCCAGTTTTTCCTCCGGCAGGGCGATTTCTTTATCCAGCCGGGAGATGGAATCGTGGATGTCGATGGCCGGGTAATGATAGGCCGACGCCAGCCGCCGGCTTAACACAATGTGGCCGTCTAAAATGGCCCGGGTATTGCTGGCCACCGGTTCGTCCATGTCGTCTCCTTCCACCAAAATCGTAAAGAACCCGGTAATGCTTCCCCGGTCGCTGGTTCCCGCCCTCTCCAGGAGCTGCTGGAGTTTCTCAAAGACCGAAGGCGTAAAGCCCTTGGTTGCCGGGGGTTCCCCCAGGGCCAGGCCAATCTCCCGCTGGGCCTGGGCAAAGCGGGTAACCGAATCAAAAAAGAGCATCACATCCTTGCCCAGGTCGCGAAAGTATTCCGCCACCGCCATAGCGGTATAGGCCCCCCGGATCTTGGCCAGGGGGGGGCTGTCCGAGGTGGAAACCACCAGCACGGAACGCTTCATTCCCCCGGAACCCAGATCGTTTTCGATAAATTCCCTCACTTCCCGGCCCCGCTCCCCGATAAGGGCAATGACGTTTACATCCGCCTGGGTGTTCCGGGCAATCATCCCCAAAAGGGTGGATTTGCCGATCCCCGGACCGGAGAAGATTCCCATCCGCTGGCCCTTGCCCATGGGCAGGAGGCCGTCAATGGCCCGCACCCCGGTAATCAGGCGATCCCGGATAGGGCGGCGGGTAAGAACGTGGGAGGGGTTGTTCTGAGCGGGATACCAGTCATCGGGGCCTATGGAACCCTTCCCGTCCATGGGGCTCCCCGAGGAATCCAGAACCCGTCCCAGGAGGCCCGGAGAAACGGGAATTGCCAGGGGGCCGCCCAAGGCCGTTACCCGGGCGCCGGGGCTGAGACCGTCTATGGTGGACAGGGGCATAAGCTGAATAAGGTGATCCTTAAAGCCCACCACCTCGGCCATAATCCGCCTTTCGCCCGCCGGGGGCTTTGTTTCCTTCCGCCTTAGATCCCGGCGGATATCGCTGACCTCCCCCGGAGCGGCTTTGCGATCCGGGTCTTCCGGCGGCTTTTCGGCGGGGCGGGAAAAGGCCAGGGCGTCGGAGATAACAATCCGGCAGCACTCCCCCAACTGGGCCTGGGGGCCCAGACTTTCGATCATCAGGCCCTGGACTTTTTGCACCGTGCCGCTTTTTTTTATCGGGCTTTCCCTCCGGAGAACCTTTTCGTACTTTGTTAACCAGTTCATACTGCTCCCCTCCCCGGCAGCAAATGTCTGTTAAAAACCCTAATCTCCGCTGTCAATTTTGATAGGCGTAAGGTCCAGGATCTTTTCTTCGATCTCCTTAAACTGACTGGAGATTCTTGCATCGATTAAGCCGAAATCCGTCTCCACGATGCAGCCTCCCCGGTCTACCGAGCTGTCTTCCATAACCGTTATGGTCCGCACAGACTCCACCATTTTCATAAAATCATTAATATGGTCCGAGGTCATCTGAACATCCTCCAGGTTTACCCGGATGATCACGTCTCCCCGGCTTCGCAGTTTACGCAGAGCCTGAATGCAGTTATTGATTACCACATTCTTTTGATTTTCCGAGATCACCTTTACCACTTTTTTGGAAATCTGAAGCACCAGGTTGATAAGCTGAGTCTCCGTTTCGTCAATGATCTCCCGGCGTTTTTCAATGGCGGCGGAAATAACCTTGTGAAACTGTTCGCTCAAGCGGGCCACTTCCTGCTGGCCGTCCTGCCAGCCCTCTTCCCGGCCCTGGGCAAGGCCCTTTTCGTAGGCTTCCCGGGTAACGGCGTCCACCTTGGCTTGGGCGGCGGCAATCATTTCCTCGGCCTTTCCCTCCGCCTCTTTGATGATCCTTTGGTGTTCCGTTTCCGCCTGCTGCCTGACCTTGTGGGACTCATCGGTAAGGCGCTTGACCTCCTCAAAGGCCCGCTGTTCCGCCTCTTTAAGGATCCGCTGCACCTCTTCGTTGGCCCGGTCTATCATACCGGCCTTTTCCGCTTCCCAGGAGGCGGTAAAAGCCTCCGCCTCCCTCCGCAGATCATCCGCGGTGGGGCCGGAGTATTCCTCCAGGGGTTCCACATCCACCGTGGTGGCCTCTTCCTCAAAGGGGGAATTCAGATACACCTTATTTTGAAGCATCTGAATTTCCTGGGGCCGGAATAAATTCTTTGCCATAACCGCCTGCCTTACCCTTGCTTTAACCTAGGGTTAAACCACCATCTCATCTTCACCGGACCTGGCCACCACAATTTCACCGGAATCCTCCAGTTTGCGGATGATGGAAACAATCTTCTGCTGGGTTTCTTCCACATCCTTAAGCCGGACCGGTCCCATGTATTCCATCTCTTCCTTGAGAAGGGCGGCGGCCCGTTTGGACATGTTCTTAAAGATCTTATCCTGCACTTCGGTTTCCACCCCCCGGAGGGCCTTGGCCAATTCCGCCTGATCCACCTCCCGCAAAACCTTTTGAATGGCCCGGTCATCCAGCAAAACAATGTCCTCAAACACAAACATCCGTTTTTTGATTTCCTCCGCCAGTTCCGGGTCCTCCTCTTCCAGGGATTCGATAATGCCCTTTTCCGTGGAACGGTCCACCAGGTTGAGAATTTCCACGATGTTTTCCACCCCGCCGGCGGCGGTGTAGTCTTCCGAGGAAAGGGTGGAGAGTTTCTTTTCCAAAACCCGCTCCACCTCCCGGAGAACCTCCGGAGAGGTCCGGTCCATGGTGGCTATTCTCTTGGCCACATCGCTTTGAATCTCGTGGGGAAGGGCCCCCAGAATAACCGACGCCTTTTGGGGTTCCAAATAAGCCAGGATGAGGGCTATGGTTTGGGGATGCTCCTGCTGAATAAAGTTTAACAGATGGGCCGGATCGGTCCGGCGGATAAAATCAAAGGGCCGGACCTGGAGAGAGCTGGTGAGCCGGTTGATAATGTCCACGGCCTTTTGGGAACCTAAGGATTTTTCCAAAAGCTCCCGGGCATAATCGATGCCCCCGGAGGTAATAAAATCCTGGGCCATCATGAGTTCCTTGAACTCCATGAGGACCTTGTCCCTTTCCTCGGACTCAACGTTATCCAGCCTGGCAATTTCAAAGATCAGGGCTTCGATTTCATCTTCCCTTAGATGCTTAAAAATTTCGGCGGAGATCTCGGAACCTAGGGTTACCAGGAAAATGGCGGCCTTCTGGCGTCCGGTGAGTTCCTTTCGGGAAGTTTTTTTTCCGCCGTGCCCGCCCCCCTGGGCGGCCGCTCCGGCTTCGGCTTTCTTTGCCATTTTACTCCTCCGCTAACCATGTTCTAATGAGCATGGCCACGTCCTCAGGATGTTCCCTGGCCATGTTCTTAGCGGCTTCCTGCATCTCCATCCTGGCCTTTTCTTCGACGGAGATATTAATATCGACGCTTTCCTCTTCGGCCTGCCGCAGCGCCGCTTCCCGCATGGCCGCATGCTGCCGGGCAAGTTCCTCTTCCCGCAGCCGCTTGCGCCGCTCCTGCTCTTTTATGATGAGCCTGACCGCCACGGCAATAATGCCAATGGCTAAAAGCCCCAGGGCGGAGTAAAGGGCAATCCGGGCGGTCCGCTGGCGGTTGCGGAAGATCTGGTCTTCCTGCTCAAACTGCAGGCGGCGGTCAAAACTCATGTGCCTGATTTCCACGGAGTCGCCCCGGTTGCTATCGTAACCAATGGAGGATTCCACCACCCGCCGGGCGTTCAGGAGCTCCTCATCGCTTACCGGAACGTATTCCCGCACAATGCTGCCGGTGGGAGAAAGTTCTTTCTGCCCTTTTTCAGTATACACATGGTTCCAAACCCCGTCCACCGCGATACCGATGGTTATTTTTTTAATTTCCCAGGGGCGCTTTTGTTCGGTGCGGTTTTCCTGGTTGACTTCGAAATTGTCTATTACCGAAGTATTATCGTAGGTACCGGCAATGTTATCCTGGTCCAGGTATCCCGGAGGAATCTGCCCTTCCATTCCCGGAGGGCCCTGGGGATGGAACCCCGTTCCCCGGTAATGCTCGTCGGCCCGGTTCTGGGAACGCAGCACGTTGTTGATGGTTTCGGTTTCGTCATAGGGGGTGTCGGGGTTGTCCTTCCGGATACTGATGGGGAAAAACTCCGTGGTGGCGCTGGATCGCTGGCTGTGATCCAGGTCCACATCAACCCGGATAAGCCTCACCCGGTCGGCGGTAAAAATTCCGGCCAGCCCTTCTAAAATTTCCCTTTTAAGCTGGGCCTCCAATTCCCGCTTTTGCTTGAGCTGTTTTGCCGCCAGACTCACCTGGGTAAAATCTTCCATGCCGTCCAAATTGTTGATATGGTTGCTGTAGTTGTCAAGAATAACAATGTTGGTATTTTGCAGCCCCTGTACCGCAAACTGAACCAGCCGTTCCACCCCCTGGATCTTTTGGGGATTGGTGGTTATGTCCGAGCCCGGCCGGGGAGTGAGAATAATGGACACGCTTACCGGGTCCTGGTCCTCGGTAAAGAGGGCCTTTTCCGGCATCACCAGGGTTACCTGGGCGGAATCCACATCCTCCAGGGCTTCGATATGCTGCTTTAGGTTTCGGGTTAGGGCCTGCCTAAGCTGAATGTCCCTTTCAAAATCCGTTATTGTCCAGCGGTCCATTTTAAAAATATCCCAGGGACTGGTTCCCGTGGGAATCAGATCCTCCCGAACCAGGAGAGCTATCATCCGCTGGGAGGTAAGCCGGTCGGAAACTAAAATTCTGCCGTCTGAGGTAACCTGATGCTCCACCTTTTCCTGATCCAGGCGGAAAGAAATTTTGCTCAAGGCTTCGGGGTCGGAAATGGGGGAAGACAAAAGGGCCACCATGTTCGGCGTGCTGGAAAAAACGGACAGCAAAACGATTCCCCCTATGACGGCGGCAACAACGGCAAAGAAAATGATCTTTTGCATTAAAGACCATTTTCCCCAAAGGGTTTTTATCTTTTCAATGATTTTTTTGATAAAATTGTTCATAGCCCCCTCCCAAGTGCGTGAACTAACGGGTTTTAAGAAAAAGACAGCTTTTAAGGCCGCTTTAAAGTAATGGCTTTTAAAACTTCCCCATTCTGAGGCAGTTTCAAAATAACCGATTTTGGAACCGGCTCATCTATCGCAAATTGATAATTTCCCGGTAGGCCGACAGGGCCCGATCCGCCACAGCCTTGGTAACTTCCAGGGCCATGGTCGCCTGCCGTATGCTGATTACCACGTCATTAATATCCTTAACGCTGTCGGGATCCACCATAGCCTGGGTAGTAAGCCTCTGGCTCTCCTGGTAAATATCGTTTACCCGGCCCACCGTTCCGGCGAGCCCCTGGGAAAGCAAAGCGGCAAAACTCCTTTCCGGCGGCGGGGCATTCGGATCCGCCCCCATAACCCCCTGCTGGTTAAAGTGCCTGGCATTGGTTCTAACCAGGATAAGGAGATCCCCCTGGGCCTCCTGAACCGGTAACAGATTCATTATCTACCTCCCAGTATATTTAATGATCGTCCGAACATTTCGGTAAAGCCCTGAATCACCGTCAGATTAGCCTCGTAAGACCGGCTGGCGGCAATCATATCCACCATCTCATTTAAAATGTTGACATTGCCATAATCCACGTATCCTTCCCACTCCCCCGATTTAATGGCGTCCGGGTGGGTAGGCTCGTAAACCATCCGGGGTTTGGTGGAGATATCCTTTTCTATCGCGGCAACCCGGACCCCCTCTCCCACGCCGTTATCCAGCCGTTTGGGAATGAAGGGCCCCCGCCAGTAAGGCTGATCAACCCGGGGACGCATGATCACCCGGCTCCGCCGGTAAGGGCCGCCCTCGGGGGTCCGGGTGGTCTCGGCGTTGGAAATATTGTCGGAAATAACGTCCAGCCGGAGCCGTTGGGCGGTAAGCCCGGAGGCGGCGGTGTTCATGGTTCTAAAAATTCCCATTTTTTAAGGCTCTCCTTTGCCTAAAGGCTATCTCAACACCAGGCTTATCCGGTCAAAGTGGCTGGCAATGGCCGCGGTTAACAGGTTGTTGGTCATCTGGGTCCGCAAAAATTCCATGGTTTCCACTTCAACATCCACATTGTTGCCGTTATTGTCCATGGTGCTCAGGTGCTCCAAATTGCGGATGGGCTTAACCTCCCGCCAATCCATGGGCCGGTCAAAGGGAATGTGCCGGGGGTTGGTGAGGGCCGCGGGGGTGGAAGGCAGCTTTTCCGATTCCAGGGCCCGGCGCAGTTGGGACTCAAAACTTAAGGTAGTCCTTTTAAAGTTTGGATCATCGGCATTGCTCAAATTGTTGGAAATGATGTCCGCCCGGAGGCTTCCCGCGTTTAAGACCCGGTTCATCACTTCCAGATGTTTTCCGAATTCCGTTCTTTCAAACATTCTCTTTCCCCCCGCCGGTTTTCCGAAAAACCGGCCTATGCTTAGATCTTCGGCCTTTTTTAAGGCCGCCTTAGCCAAATCATTCGATAATGCCTTATTCCCCTACAAAATGTAGCGGGACAAATCCTGATCCTGAATCACATCGGCAAGCCGCTGATTGACATAGTCCTCGTCAATGTTGACCCTTTGCCCGGCCAGGTCCGGCCCGGCAAAAGAGACCTCCTCCAAAAGCAGTTCCATCACCGTGTGAAGCCGCCGGGCGCCGATATTCTCGGTCCGGCTGTTCACCTCCGCGGCAATTTTGGAAATTCGCTTTACCCCGTCCAGGGTAAAGTCCAGGGTTATCCCGTCAATCTTTAATAGCTCCGCATACTGGGTGGTAAGGGCGTTTTGGGGCTGGGTGAGGATCCGCTCAAAATCCTCAGCCTTGAGGGCCTCCAGTTCCACCCGGATGGGAAAACGGCCCTGGAGTTCCGGTATCAAGTCCGAAGGCTTGGAGATGGTAAAGGCCCCGGCGGCGATAAAAAGCATGTGGGAGGTGTCGATCATCCCGTACTTGGTGTTAACCGTGGAACCTTCCACTATGGGCAGGATGTCCCGCTGCACCCCTTCCCGGGAAACATCCACCCCGCCCCGGCCTTCCTTGACGGCAATCTTGTCGATTTCGTCAATAAAGATGATCCCCATCTCCTCGGCCCGGTTCCGGGCCTGCTCGGCAATCTTGTCCGAATCAAGGAGCTTTTCCGATTCCTCGGCCAGCAGAATAACCTTGGCTTCCTTTATGCTTACCCGGCGCTTCTTCCGCCGTTTGCCGAACATGCTGCTCATAGCCTCCATCACATCGGTTCCCACCTCTTCCATGTTGCTCCCGCTGAAAATTTCAATGGCGGGAAAGGCGTTCTGGCTCACGCTGATCTCCGTCAACCGGTCGTCCAGAACCCCCCGGCGGAGCATATCCCGGAATTTTTCCCGGGTAAAATCCGAGGCGGAGGCCGGCTGGGGGTCCTGGGGGGAGGCGTTAGGGGGAAGGGCCGCCGGAACCTCCTGGGGAGGGAACTCCTCGGGGCCGGAGGGACCGCCCTTAACCTCCATTTTGGAGGCCGGCCGGGGCAAAAGAAGGTCCAGAAGGACTTCCTCCGTCCGTTTCTCCGCCTCGCTGCGGATCTCCTCTTCCATCTCCGCCCGGACCATGGCGTAGGAGACGGACATGAGGTCCCGAACTATGGATTCCACATCCCGGCCCACGTAGCCCACCTCGGTAAACTTGGTGGCCTCTACCTTGAGGAAGGGGGCCTTGCAGAGTTTTGACAGCCTCCGGGCAATCTCGGTTTTTCCCACCCCCGTGGGGCCGATCATGATGATGTTCTTAGGCGATATTTCCTGCCGGAGCTCCTTGGGGAGCTTTTGTCTCCGGGTCCGGTTCCGCAGGGCTATGGCCACGGCTTTTTTGGCCTTTTCCTGGCCGATGATGTACTTGTCCAATTCCCGGACGATCTCCCGGGGGCTTAAGTTATCCAGATCCTGGGTCATTTTACTTCCTCAACGATAATGTTGTTGTTGGTATAGATACAGATTCCCGCCGCAATTTCCAGGGATTTTTGGGCCACTTCCCGGGCGCTCAAGGCCGGGTTTTCCAGGTAGGCCAGGGCGGCGGCATAGGCGTAATTTCCCCCGGAACCGATGCCGATGGCCCCTTTTTCCGGTTCCACCACGTCCCCCGTGCCGGAGACTAAAAAGATCCGGTGGGCGTCCGCCACCAGGAGCATGGCCTCAAGCCGCCTAAGGAGTTTGTCCATCCGCCACTGTTTGGCCAGTTCCACCGACGCCCGGGCAATGTCGTTGTCGTAGGTCTTTAACTGACCTTCAAAATGCTCAAGAAGGGTAAAGGCGTCGGCGGTGGCCCCGGCAAAGCCCACCACCACCCTGCCCTCCGCGGTGGTTCTCACCTTCCGGGCGTTGCCCTTCATGGCGGTTTCTCCAAAAGTAACCTGACCATCACCGGCCATAGCCACCATGCCGTCTTTCTTTACGGCCAGGATGGTCGTACCATGCATCTTCATTGTTTGACTCCTTTTCCCCCGTGGGGATGGGCCCGGCGGTAAATCTGTTTGAGGCTCTCCATCCCCAGGTGGGTGTAAATCTGGGTGGTGGACAAGCTCGAATGGCCCAGCATTTCCTGAACCTCCCGAATATTGGCGCCGTTATCCAGCAGGGCCGTGGCAAAACTATGCCTAAAAGTATGGGGACTCGCCGGTTCCCTCAAACCCGCCGTGCGGCAGCAGTGATCCACGATCAAGGAAATGCCCCGGACCCCCAAACGCCTCCCCCGGTGATTAAGAAAGAGGGCCGCCCCGGCGTCGGGGTCCCGATTGTCCAGGCGCAGCCGCCGCAGGGGAAGGTAGACCGCCAGGGCTTCCTGAGCCCGGGCCCCCAGAAAAACATAGCGCTCCTTTCCCCCCTTGCCGGTAATCCGCAGGCGGCGGCAGCCGTTTTCCAGGTCCCTGAGGTTGGCCCCGGCAGCCTCGGAAACCCGGCAGCCCGTGGAAAATAAAAACTCAAGGAGCAGCCGGTTTCGCCGGGCGGCAAAACTCTCCCCTTGAACGCTCTCCACCAGGACATCCCACTCCCCGACGGGGATGATCCCCGGAAGGTCCCGGCCTTTTTTAAAGCCCCGGAGTCCCTCAAAGGGATTAGCGGCAATCCTTTCCCGCCTCCACTGATAGGCATAAAAGCCCCTCACCGCGGACAGACAACGGTTAAGACTCGCCGCCGCCCCTCCGGACAGGCTCTGATCCGAGAGAAAATTCCGGGCCGTCTGTCTGTCCGCCCCTTCCCAGCTAAGGCCCTCCCGCTCCAGAAAAGCCCCGTAGAGGTCCAGGTCCCGGCGGTAGGCCCGGAGGGTTTCCCGGGAAAGCAGGCGGCTTGAAACCAGGTAATCCAGGTAAGTCTTTACCGCCTGGGAATAACTTTCAGCTTTCATCCGCCTCCTCCCCGCCGGCCCCTTCCTCCGTCCCGGAAGCGGAAGGCTCTTCGTGAATGACATGAAGGAAGTGGCAGTCTTCATTTATGCAGACCTTAAAACTTCCCCGCTTTTTATCGTTTTTTTCCACTAAAAACCAGCCGCAGCCCGGACAGAGGCTGGAGGTGGGTTTGTAATGGCTGATAAAATCACATTCCGGATAGTTGGTGCAGCCATAAAATTCTTTTCCCCGGCCCTTGGCCTTCTTGCGGGCCACAATCTCGCCGCCGCAGCCCGGCCGGGGACAGGCCGCCAGGGGAATGGCCCGGGTATTCCGGCAGTCGGGAAATCCCGAGCAGGCCAGGAAAAAGCCAAACCGGCCGAGCTTTTTTATCAGGGGGCGGCCGCATTTTTCGCAGACCTTATCGGTGGGTTCATCCAAAACCCCCTTGATTGATTCCATGGTTTCATTGACATGTTCCACCTGCTCCAGAAAAGGCCCGTAGAAACCTTTGATCATCTCCTGCCAGGAGATCTTATCCTCCTCCACCTCGTCCAATTCCTCTTCCAGCCGGGCGGTAAAGCTGACTTCCAGCACCTGGGGAAACTGATTAACCAAAACATTGGAAATAATTCTTCCCAGCGCCGTGGGGATGAGCTGTTTGTTTTTCCTCACCACATAGTAACGATCCAAAAGGACCGAAATAATCGGGGCGTAGGTGGAAGGCCGGCCAATGCCTTTCTCTTCCAAAATTTTAACGATGCTGGCATCGCTGAACCGGGCCGGGCCGGTGGTGTAATGCTGCTCTTTTTCAAACCGCCGCACCTCCAGAAGCTCCTGGGGTTTTAAGGCCGGCAGTTTTGCCGTCTTTTCCTTGGATTTAAGGAGCTTAAGAACCCTTTGATAACCCTCTTCCACCGGGTGGGAAGAGAGGGCCCTAAAGAGACCTTCCCCCAGTTGAATGTCCACCGAAACGGTGCGGGAGAGAGAGGGGGTCATTTGAGAGGAGACAAACCTTTCCCAAATGAGGCAGTAAAGTTTAAACTGATCCCGGTTAAGAAAATCCTTAATAAAATCCGGATCGTAGGACACATAGGTGGGGCGGATCGCTTCGTGGGCGTCCTGGGCGCCCTTCTTTACCGAGTAGAGCTGGGGCTGGGGGGGGAGCTGGGCGGGAAATTTTTCCCCTAAGTATTTGCGGACTTCCTCTAAAGCCTGGTTGGAAATGCGGGTAGAATCCGTACGCATATAGGTAATAAGACCGACCCGGCTTGAATCAATGTTGATGCCCTCATAAAGCTGCTGGGCTATCTGCATGGTTTTGCGGGAGGTAAAGCCCAGCCGGTTGGCCGCATCCTGCTGCAGCTTGCTGGTGGTGTAAGGAGGCCGGGGGTTGGATTTTTTTTCGCTTTCCCTAACCGCCGTTACCACCGCGGGTTTCCCTTCCCATTTTTTAATCAGTTCCTCCACCGCCGTCTCGTTGGGAAGCAGGGCTTTTTCGTTTCCCAGTTGAACCAGTTGGGCGGAAAACTCAGTTTTTTTGTGGGCCGCAATAATATCCAGGCTCCAGTACTCCTCGGGAATGAATTCCTCGACTTCCTTTTCCCGCTCACAGATCAATCGCAGGGCCACCGACTGCACCCGGCCGGCGGAAAGGCCGTTCTTTACCTTTTTCCACAGGAGGGGGGAAAGGTTGTAACCCACCAGGCGGTCCAGTACCCGCCGGGCTTTTTGGGCGTTGACCTTGGGTTCATCCACGCCGATGGGGTGGGCCACCGCCTCCCGAATGGCTTCGGGGGTAATCTCGTTAAAAACAATCCGTTCGATTTGAAGTTCCTTGTTTTTTTTGAGCAGGTTATTCTTGAGATGATAGGCGATGGCCTCCCCCTCCCGGTCATTATCCGAGGCCAGGAGCACCCGGTTCGACTTGTTGGCCTTGGATTGAAGATCTTTAAGAATCTTGGCCTTGCCCCGGACGGTGATATACTCCGGTTCAAAGTTCTCTTCAACCCGGACCCCCATGCGGGACCGGGGCAGATCGATAAGGTGTCCCATGGAGGCGGCTACCACGTAGCCCGGCCCCAGGTACCTTTCGATGGTTTTGGCCTTGGCCGGAGATTCAACAATGAGCAATGCAACGGATTTCATTTTATAACCTACCCCTAAAGGATCGTTCCTGATAACGGATTTGCCTTCCCCCCAGCTCTTCCTCCATGGCGGCGGCCAACCGGCGGCCCAGCCGGCCGGAGGGGGTCAGGTTTTCCCACTCCGGAGCTTCCCAAGGGGGCCCCTCCCCTTCCCCGGCCGGACCGGCTAGGGGACCGCCTTCAAAACCCCAATCGGAAAGGATATCCTCACCCCCGGCGGCCGCGGGAACCCCCTCGGCGTAGAGCCGCAGAATGCCCGCCGAAGGGTCCCCCGCCTCCTGAAACCCCGGCTCGGATTCCCCTTCCATAAGTCCCAGGCAGTCCCGGTGAACGTAGAGATCCCGGCCCTGCTCCAGGGCAAAATCCGCGGTAATCAGGGCGCCGGATTTAAGGGGCGCCTGAACCACCACCGTTCCCCGGGCCAGGCCGCTGATGATCCGGTTGCGCTGGGGGAAGTGGTACTTCCGGGGGGAGGTTCCCGGGGGGTACTCGCTTAACAGGCAGCCCCCCCCCTGGAGAATCCTCCGGGCGGCGGGGAGGTGGGCCCTGGGGTAAACCGTGTCCAGACCGCCGGCTAAAACCGCTACGGTCCGGCCCCCGCCGGCCAGGTTGCCCAGATGACAGGCCAGGTCGATCCCCCGGGCCAGGCCGGAAACCACCGCAATATCCCGGCGGCCAAAATCAAAGGCCATGGCAAAGGCGGCGCTCCGGCCCCGGCTTGAGGGGAAGCGGGTTCCCACCATGGCCGCCATGGGACGGGTGTAATCCGGGGGAACCCCCCGAATATAGAGAACCAGGGGAGGGTCGTAGATCTCCCGGAGCTGGGGGGGATAATCCGGAGAGGTGTAGGGCAAAATTCCAATCCGGTGATTCCCACAAAGTTTGATGATCTCCTCTCCCCGGCTTGCCCAGAGGCGGGGCGCATAGTCTCCGGCGCACCGGCGGCCCAGGAGGGCCTCCACCCGGGGCCTGGTGAGGCTTTCCGGAGAGTCCCCGGCAGCGGCTTTCAGAAGGGCAATCCGTTCCCGGGGCTTTAGCCGGGGGATCTGGGCCGCCGCCAGGATAAAGAGAAGTTCTCCGGTCATCCGTTCTGCCCTCTCAGTAGCCGGTCCCGGTTGGCCAGGGCATTTTGACGGACCGTCTCGTCCTGGGACACCGCCAAAATCCGGTCGTAACAGCCCAGGGCCTCTTCCGGTTTGCCCAGGCTAACCTTAACCTGGGCCATTAAGAAAAGGGCGGCGGGGTTGTCGTCCTGATAGCCGAGGAGGGCGGCCAACTGGGTCTCCGCATCGGCGCTCCGGCCCAATTCAAAATGGTAAAGCACCCCCAGGGCGTAGGCGGCCTCGCCGTACTGGGGCTTAAAAGTCAGGGCCAGCCGGTAGTAATACTCCGCCTCGGTCCACAGCCGGGCCCGCTCCGCCGGGTCAATCCGGCCCCTGGCCATTTGGGCGGAGCAAACCCCGGCAAAGTAATGCAGGGAGGGGGAGGTGGGATAAAATTCCAGGGCGGACTTGAGAGCCTCCAGGGCCAGGGGAAACATTTCCTGGGCCATATAAGCTAAAGCCAGGCTGCGGTAGTAATCCGCCGTTTTAACCGCCGCCTGCAGGCTGCGCTCCAACTCTTCCTCCGCCTGAGCCAGGGCCTTTTTAATTTCCTGTACCCGCCGGGCGGTTACCTCCCCCCGGTCAATGGTTTCAATCTTAACCAGATCCATGAGCCGGGAACGGAGTTCCCGCTTGGTACAGCCGGTGGGAAGGAGAAGAACCCCGACGGTAAGAATCAGACTAAGGATAGAGCCAATCCCAAAACCCGGCTGGTTTTTTGGCTCCCAGGAAAAGCGGCCTATCCCCCCCTTGTTCACTGAATTCAGCGAACGGAGGGGTTTAAGGGTTCTCATTATCTCGTACACTCTCCTCATTACATTCCTTCCCAATCCTAAAGACCTAGGCTATCGGAGCGGCGCTTCACCGGGGCTACCCCCGGGGATGATGTTTCCGGTGGCTGTCCCGGAGATCATCCCGTTCCAGTTGGGTATAGATCTGGGTTGTGGAAATATCCGCATGCCCCAGGAGTTCCTGAATAACCCGGAGGTCCGCCCCGCCCTTCAAGAGATGGCCGGCAAAGCTATGCCTAAGGGAATGAACCTTTCCCCAATCCCAATAGCGGTGGAACCGCTTCCATATTTGCTTCCGGGAAAGTCCCCCTCCCCGGCGGTTCAGGAAAATCCGGTCCCGAAAAGCCGGAAGGGGCTTTAGCCCCGGCCTCGATTCGTCTAAGTAGCGTTTAAGCCAAAACTCCGCTTCCCCGCCCAGGGGAATCAGCCTTTCTTTATTGCCCTTTCCCCGGACTTTAATCAAGCCCTCCCCAAAGGAGAGCCCCCCCAGGTCCAGGGCGGCGGCTTCGGAAACCCGGAGGCCGCAGCTATAGATCAGCTCAAAAAGAGCCCGGTCCCTTAAGCCCAGGGGATCCCCGGTTTCGATCCGGGAGAGGAGGGCCTCCACCTCGGCCCGGGAAAAGGTTTCCGGCAGGGGCCGGCGAACCCGGGGGCGCTCCAGCTTAAGGGCGGGATTATCCCTGCGGATCCCCTCATCCTCCAGAAACCGGAAAAAGGAACGGCAGCCGCTCATGATCCGGGCGGCGGTCTGGGGTTTTAAGGGCCCCTCCCCGGTGGGGGGGTTGCGAAAGCCCATAAAGGCTTCCAGGTCTTCTATCCCGGCCGCCGCCGGATCCAGCCCCCGGTCCTCCATCCAGGACAAAAGACAAGCCGCTTCCCGGCCGTAGCTTTCGGCGGTAAGCCTTGAAAGCCTGCGGGTTACCAGGAGGTAGGAACCGTAATCCTTTAAAAGGGGGCCGTACTTCACTTTCTTCTTTACCTTTACTCCAAATCCTTTTTTGCCCGGAGTACCGCGGGAATGCCCAGGTCCGAATCGCTTGAGTTTCTTCCGGACAAAAACATATTGGCGGTTCCCCGGGAGAGCCCTTCCTGCATTTTAATCCACTCCTCATAGGGAACCACATCGTGGCTGGTCTGCTCGGGCTGCTTGCAGGACGACGCTTGAGCCGCCGCCGTTCCCGGATCAATCCCTGCGGCCACCACGGTTACTTGAATGCCCTCTTTAAATTCGGGATCCACCAAAAAACCGGACTTCCTCATGGCATCATCGCTAACCCCAACGGTAACCAGCCGCACAATATCATCGTACTCCCTCACCGTTAAGCCGGGATCGCTTATCACTGTAATTAAAATATTTTTGGCCCCGTCCAGGCTCACATTTTTCAGCATGGGATGATTTAAAGCCCGGGCGGCGGCCTCCGCGGCGCGGTTCTCCCCCGAGGCGACGCCGATGCCCAAAAAAGCTCTCCCCTGATCCCGCATAACGGTTTCCACATCGGAAAAATCAATGTTTATGTGTTCGGTTTTAGTGATGATCTCCGATATTCCCGACACTCCCTTAACCAGCACATCATCCACCAGGGCAAGGGCATCCATAATGGGAAGGTCCCGGCCGTCTCCGTCCATCACATCCTGGGTATTGATGACGATGCTGGAATCCACGCAAGCTTCTAATTTTTTTATCCCCTCATCGGCAAACTTTAGTTTGCGCTTCCCCTCGCCGGTAAAAGGGCGGGTTACCAGGGCTAGGGTTAATATTCCCATTTCTTTGGCAATCTGGGCAATAACCGGAGCGGCGCCGGTTCCGGTTCCCCCTCCCATGCCGGCGGTAATAAAAACCATGTCGGCCCCCCGGAGAACTTCCTTAATTTCTTCGGCGCTTTCCTGGGCCGCCTTCTCGCCCCTCTCCGGAATGCCGCCGGCCCCTAAGCCCTTGGTTACTTTGGCGCCGATGGCCAGTTTAACAGTGGACAGGCACCTTTTTAAAGCCTGCAGATCCGTATTAACGGCGACAAATTTAACCCCGGTTAGCTTTGCCCGGATAAGATTATCCACCGCATTGCCCCCCCCGCCGCCGACGCCGATAATCACAATTTTAGTCGGCGGATCATCCCCCCTTAACAGGTCATCGGCAGCCGGCTTGTCATCTTCGACGGCCATGTCATTAATAACGGCATTTATCTTCATTGTCCCCTCCCCATACATATCAACGACTCCTTATTTTATTCTTATGATCAAAAAATCTAAGTTGCTAAAAACTTAAAAAGCCTTTGGCCGGAACCCTAAAAAAATTCCTTGATCCACTTAAAAAACCCTCCCCCCTTGCTCCGCCCTGCCGAACCCTCCTTTCCCCTCATTCCCCGGCCCCGGTTGTACTCCTCCTTTTCCGCCAAACCATAGGCCGCCAGCCCCACCGCAGTGGCGGCCTGGGGGCTTAGGAATTCCTCATTCGGAGCGCCTTCAACTATGGGAAGGCCAATCCGGGCCGGCAGGTTAAAGATATTCATCGCCAGCTCCTGGGCGCCGGGCAGGAGAGACCCGCCGCCGGTAATCACTATGCCGCCGGTCAAATGCTTTAGATAATCCTTGCGGCTTAACTGTTCCCGCACCAAGCCAAAGATCTCTTCCATCCTGGGTTGAATGATTCCGCAGATCTTCTGCCGTGGAATGGAGGCCGAAGGCCAGCTTCCTACCCCGGGGATGATCACCTCCTCAAGGGAATCCACCATGGACGAAAAACAACAGCCCGACTCCTTCTTAAGCCTCTCCGCCGCTTCCCTGGGGGTTTTAAGCATAATGGAAAGATCGCTGGTTACCTGTTCGCCCCCCAGGGGCACAACCCCGGTATGATAGGGAGCGCCGTCCAGGAATACCAAAACATCCGTGGTCCCTCCCCCCAGATCAATGAGCAGGACCCCCAGTTCCTTTTCATCGGGGGACAAAACCACCCCGGAGGCGGCCAGGGATTCTAAAACAATGTCCTGAACCCGGTAGCCCGCCCGGTTAATGCACTTTAAAAGATTCTGAGCCGATGTTACGGAGCAGGTAACAATGTGCACCTCCGCTTCCAGCCGGATTCCAATCATATCCAGGGGATCCCGAACTCCCCCCTGATCATCCACAATAAACTCCCGGGGCAAAACATGGAGCACCTCCCGGTCCATGGGAATCACAATGGCCTTGGCCGCGTCGATCACCCGGTCCACATCCTGCTGATCAATCTCCCGGCCCCGGCCGGTTACCGGAACCACCCCGCGGGAATTGATCCCCTCAATGTGGGCCCCCGCTATGCCGGTATAAACCTCGCTTACTTCGCGGCCGCTCATCATTTCCGCTTTATCAATGGCCTGCTGAACCGACTGCATGGTGGATTCAATATTAATAACCACCCCCTTCCTCATGCCGGCCTGGGTAGGGGCGGAGCCTATCCCCAGCAAATTTAGCCGGCCTTCTTCGTTCCGCTCCCCCACCACGGCGCAAACCTTGGTAGTTCCTATATCCAGGCCCAGAATAAGATCATCATTTACCAAGGTCATTCCTCCTTCATTTTAAAAACAATTTTGCTTGAGCGAAAATCAAGCTCCTCCAGCAAAGGACTCATGTTTTCCCGTTCCGCCATGTCCAGCGCCATGAGCATATTTTTCATCAGATTCTCGCTAATCCGGGAACCAATCCTGGCTCTGGTACGAAAATTATTTAAAAAAACCAGAACCTCAAAATCGGCGCCCTCCTTACGAATGAATTTTAATTCCGAAATCAAATCAAACAAAACCGGAGACCCGCTTTTTAACTGGGAAAGGTCTTTAAGAAAAAAAATCAGATCTCCGGGAAGTTTGACTCCCGCCCGGGGATCGGGGAATCTGACCCCCGAAATTACCGGCAGGTTTGAATAATCCCCCAGGTCCTCCCAAGAGGCCTTAAAAACGACTCCCTCATCGTCAAACACCAGGGGAATAAGACCTTCCTGACGCCCCTCCAGGGCCACACCCAGGGGGCGGCGGCAGTGGAGAAGGATTTCCAGGGTATCGGGAAAATGCTTTATGATCCGGGCCTGGGCCACCCCGGGATGCCTTAACAGATTATTCTGGGCGGAGGAAATATCCACCCCCAGATAAGAAAGGGTTCCGGTGAGTCCGGAAAGCCTAAGAATTTCCTGGTCGGAAAGGGTAATGCCCTCCTCCGCCTTGATTCGGATAGTACGAATCACCAGCCTGGGGGCCAGAACAAAATGGTAACAGAGTTCGCAGAAAATAACCGCCAGAAAAAGGCAAATGAGAATTTTAAAAAACCTGTTGAGCCTTTGCCGGCCTTCGGCTTCCCGGCGGAAAGCCAAGGCTTCGCTCTCCGGCAGATAGCGCCGGGTCCGGGCGGGTTCGGCGAAGGGGGCCACCCAGGGGCTCTCCCGAAACTCCCGGAGGAATCCTTCGGAGTTTTGTTCCGGCCTTAAGGGATGTTCCCTGCCGTAACCGGAGGGGGTCAGGTTACTCACGGGGCGCCTCCCGTCCGGAAAGCCCTATCTCCTGCCTTATGCTTGAGTTTTGAGGGAAGGGAGTCCGGCCCTTGATGCCGCCGGTGGTTTGGGGAGGCCGGAATGCGGGAAATATTTATCAAAAACCCGGCCATAATGAAGGCGGACAAGAGGGCGGACCCCCCGGCGGAAAAAAAGGGCAGGGGAATCCCCGTGGCGGGAACCAAGCCGATAACCACGGCCATGTTGCACAGGGCCTGAAACAAAATAGCGCAGGAATAGCCCATCCCCAGGAGGTACAGAAAGGTGTCCCCCGAATGATAGGCCAGCCAAAACCCCCGGAGGGCAAAAAGAACAAACAGCACCACCACCGCCAGAACCCCAAAAAATCCTATCTCCTCCCCCAGGGAGGCAAAAATAAAATCTGATTGAACCTCAGGCAGGGCGCCCAGTTTTTTGATTCCCCGGCCCAGCCCCACGCCCCAAAGGCTGCCCCGGCTTAAGGCGGATTGGGAAGCTATTAACTGGTACCCGGTTCCCTCCGGATCGGAGTTGGGAAGGAAAAAGCTGACAAGCCGCATCACCCGGTGCTCCTTTGAAACCAGCATGAGGGCCGCCATGAGCGCCATGGTGCCCAGGAGGGCAAAAATAACGGGCATCCGGACCCTGGCAATAAAGAAGATCAGCAGCATGATGAGCAGCACCATGGCCCCCGTGGAATAATCATTCTGCAAAACGATGATGATAACGGCTAATAAAAAACTAGCCACCAGGGGGGGGACAATAACATTGCCAAAATCCTGCAGCCGGTCCTCGTTGCGGGCAAAGAGGTTGGCCAGGTGAAGCACCAGAACAGCCTTGGCCAGCTCCGAAGGCTGGATGGACACGGGGCCGATAAAAAACCAGCGCCGGGCCCCCATGATCTCATTTCCCAGGCCGGGAATCAGGGGGCAGAGGTTTAAAAGAAGGATAATAAGAAAGAGAATCCCCGAATGTCCCCTAAGCCAATCCAGGGAAATCCGGGAAGTTAAAAAAGCCAGAGCTCCCCCGGCGGCAAGAAATAAAACTTGCTTTTTAATAAAAAAATAAGGATCCCCCATAAGGAGCATTCCCACATGATAGCTTGAAGAAAACAGAGCCGCCAATCCTATGCCGGAAAGGATAATGAGAGAGAAGACAAGCAGAATGTCCCCTTGATTTTTTTCCGGTATTCTTTCCAACACAAACCGGCTGCTCAATTTTAGCTCCTTACTGCAATTTAAGCGTAGACAAACTCAAAATCAAAAACAGGCCGCCCAAAATCCAAAAACGGATAACCAGTCGTGATTCTTGTGTACCCTTCAACTCATAGTGATGGTGTAGGGGACTCATCAACAATAGCCTTTTCCCCTTCCACTTAAACCACACAACCTGAATAATAACCGACAGCATCTCTATAACAAAAACCCCTCCCACTATCAGGATAAGGATTTCTTTCTTGATAAGGAGAGCCAGGGTTCCGATAACGCCTCCCAAAGCGAGGCTTCCCGTATCGCCCATAAACAGATCGGCGGGGGGAGCATTGTGCCAAAGAAAACCAATGCAGGCCCCCGCCAAAGCCAGGGACACCACGGCCAACTCCCCCGTACCCGCTATGTAAGGCACCTGCAGATAGGCGGAAAAATCCGACCGTCCCGTTATGTAACAGAGCACCCCCAGCGCCACGGTTACCAGAAGCAGGAGCCCCGAGGCAAGGCCGTCCAAACCATCGGTAAGGTTGACCGCATTGGAAAGGCCGGTAAGGTAGAGCATCCCGAAGGGTATGTAAAACCAGGAAAGATCCAGAACGGCGTTCTTAAAAAAGGGTATATAGAGACGGGTGGTTTGCTCATTCCGGTTAAAGTACAAAACAAGCACGATCCCCAAAGAAAGGATCAACTGTAAAAGCAATTTTAACCGCGGCCTTAGACCATCGGAATTTTTCCGGGAAATTTTAAGATAATCGTCCAAAAAGCCGATGGCGCCGAAAAGCAAAAAAGCCCCCAGGGCAAGCCACACCTGCCAGTTAAAAAAATCCTGCCACAGAATCATCGAAACAAAAACGGAAAATAGTATCAAAAGCCCCCCCATGGTGGGGGTTCCGGATTTGGCCAGATGGCTTTGGGGCCCGTCCGCCCTTATGGCCTGGGTAAGTTTCCAGCCTTTGAGGGTTTTTATCAAATAGGGCCCAAAACAAAGGCTCAAAAAAAGGGAAGTTACCGCCGCATAGGCCGCCCTAAAAGTAATGTATTGAAATATATTAAAAAATGAAAAAACATTTACCAAGGGCAGCAGAAATTGTTTAAACATTGCATCCCTCCAAAACCGGTTTAAGCCGTTCCAACTCCGTTCCCCGGGACCCCTTCAGATATACCAGGTCCCCGGTCCGGATAAGAGATTTAACTCCCCTGGCCAAATCGGAAAAATTGTCCGAATGATAAAAGCGTCCTGAATCCCCCACTTCGGCGTAAGCCTCTTCCATATCCCGGCCAAACAGGAACCCCCCGGCAAAGCCGCTCTCCCCTATCCGCCGCCCCAGTTCCCGGTGGAGCGGGGCCGCCTGGCCGCCCAGCTCGCCCATAGCCCCGGCGACCAAAATTTTCCGCCCCGCCCAGGGAAGCTCTTTACAAAATTCCAGCCCTCCGAAAAAAGATTCGGGGCTTGCGTTGTAATAATCTAAAATCAAAGTAACCGGCCCCCGGACAACCTCTCCCCGGCCGGGCAGGGGACTGATCCCCTTAAGCCCCTCCAGCACATCCTCCCCGGAGGCCCCCAGGTACAGCGCCACCTGGGCGGCCCCCAGAGCGGTGGCCGCGTTATGCCGCCCCAAAAGGCCAAGCCTAACGCTGCCGGCTTTAAAATGAAGGTTAAAACCTTCCAAGCCCAGGTTCTCGGCCCGGAGAAAACCCGGCGTCTGTTCCGGGGCCAGGGGATAAACCGGCGCCGGAACTCCCTCTTTTAAAAAATTAAAAAAGGGATCCCCCCCGGGGACAAAGCCCGCGTTGTCTCCCCCGGGACCGGCGGCGGGCTCCCGGGGTTCCCCCAGATACCGGAAGATATTTTTCTTCTCCCTGGCAATCCCCTCCCGGGACCCGAAAAAACCAATGTGGGCAGCCCCAATCCCGGTGATCACCCCCACCTGGGGAGCAAAAATGCCGGCAAGCAATTCCATCTCCCCGGGGCGGTTAATTCCCATTTCCAGGATGCCAAAGGCATCCCCGGGCTTGATGGACAGGAGGGCCGCCGGCAGCCCTATCTCGGAGTTAAGGTTTCCGGGATTAACCGTAACGGAGGCGCTCCGGCCCAGGATTTTCCCCAGGATCGATTTAAAACTGCTTTTTCCGCTGGAGCCCGACACCCCTACTCTACGGACGGATCCCAAGCGGCTGCGCCGGTAGGACCCGGCAAAATCCTGCAAAGCCCGCAGGGGTTCCGGGGCGGCGATAAAGGCCTTTTCGGGAAAGGCCCCGGCCCACCGGGCCCCCCGGACCTCCCAGGCCTCCCGGCTCACCACCGCTCCCCCCGCGCCGGCGGAAAGGGCCGGGGCGACAAAATCGTGGCCATCCACCCGCTCCCCCCGGAGGGCCACAAAAAGGGCCCCGGAGGAAGAGCCGGGGAGAAGCCGGGAATCCAGAGCCACCCCGGAAAAACTCCCCTCCCCCGGCCCGGCGGCCAGGCGGCACCCCGGAGAGGACCGGGCAAAGTTACTAAAGGTAAAAAAGGGGCTATCCATCTTCACCCCCCTGGGGTCCGCCGTCGGCCTCCCCCTCCGGAAGGACAACCCTAATCACCCGGCTGGGATCAATCTTTTCCAGCTCCAGTTCCCGGGAGATCTGATCTATCCGCCGGGGAGAGCTTAGGTACTCAATGCCGATGATCTGCCGCTTATTCTGTTCAAAGAGCTCCCGCTGGCGGCCCTCCAGGACCTCCACATCGGCCTTGAGGGTTTCAAAGGTAAAGGCCTGCCACACCGAAAAAAAACAAATTCCGGCCACCGAGAGGGCTATGAAGATAAGCGCTATTTTTTTCATCAATCCTCCGGGCGGCCCTTTCCGCCCTTTTCAAATTTTCTCCGCCACCCGGAACTTGGCGCTCCGGCTGGGGGGATTAAAAACCCTCTCCTCCTCCCCGGGAATGATGGGCTTTTTAGTCAGGATTCGCAGAACAGCCCCGTCCCCGGTCTCCGGCTCCAGGGCCTTTCCCTTAAAAAAAGTCTTTACCAGGCGGTCCTCCAGGGAATGAAAGGAGATGACCCCTATCCGCCCTCCCGGTTTAAGCCACCCCACCGCGTTTTCCAGGGCGCTCTCCAGCCTGTCCAACTCCGAGTTCACGACAATCCGGAGGGCCATAAAAACCCCGGTGGCCGGGTGAATCCGCCGATGCCTGCGGGCCTCCGGGGCGGCCCGGCGCAGAATCTCCCCCAGTTCCCTGGCGGTAGACACCGGTTTCCCGGCCCTGGCCATGACGATGGCCCGGGCAAACCTCCGGGCCATCGGTTCCTCCCCAAACCGGAAAAAAATGTCCGCCAATTTTTTTTCGGAAAAGGAATTCACGATCTTTCCGGCGGTCAGGTCCAGACCGGGGTTAAGCCTCATATCCAGGGGCTCCTCGGCGGTAAGGGAAAATCCCCGGCCCGAACCGGCGTAATGAAAAATCGAAATCCCCAGATCCAAAAGAATCCGGTCGGCCTTTTCCCCGGAAGCGGGGGTTTTAAAAAATTGATCAAACCAGGTTTCAAAAAACCGGACCCGGCCGGGAGCCCCTTCGGCAAAGGGCGCCAGCCGCAGCCGGGCGGTGGAAAGTACTTGAGGATCGGCGTCAATTCCAATGAGCGACAAAGTGGGACAGGCTTTTAAAAACATTTCCCCGTGTCCCCCTTCTCCCAGTGTTGCGTCTATCAGAAGCCCGCCGTCTCCCTCCGGTCTTAACCACTCAAAAACTTCCGCTTTAAGTACCGGTTGGTGTACAATTTTCATAATTTACTTTCACTATTTAAGGTTTGACTCCTCCTTTTTGAGTTTCCCTTCGGGAAAGTGGATCCGGTCCCCCAAATCCTCCGCCGCCTCAACCAACTCCTCATCGCTGGCTTCCAGATACCTTTCATACTCCTCCCGGTCCCAGACCTCTATCCGGGAGATACACACCAAAAGTTTCACATCCCGGGTTAACCCCGCGGCATCCCGGAGGGACTGGGGAATGATGATCCGGTTTGAGCGATCAAGCTCGCAGGTAGTGGCCGGGGCCAGGAGACGGCGCTCCAGTACCCTGGTTTTTGCGTTGAAGAGGGACGTGTTGGCCCTGATCTGCTCGGAGATAATTTTCCATTCCGAAGGGCCGAAAAGCCAAAGACAGCGAAACTGATCCACCCCCCGGGTAACGGTAAAAGTCCGTTCCTCCCCAAAGGCGGCTCTGACTTTGGCCGGAATGAACAGCCGGCCTTTCTCGTCCAGAGTTACGTTATGTTCCCCATCAAGCATGGCAGTCAGCCCTAGTTATGGGAAAAAATCCCACTTTTTGGTATTTGCTCAGCGCATACCTACATAATAACAGGAAATATGGGAATAGCAAGGCTTGGATTCCGCCTTTCCCCCCTTTTTTTTAAAGTTTCCAAAAAAAAATCCGATAATGGGAATTTCCGGTTACATTTGTGAAGTACTTTTAAAAACCGGCGCAGGCCCCTTGAATAACCGGGGCGCTTTTTCCATAATGAACCATGACACTCTACTCCCGGCGCATCATCTTTCCCGAGGGGGACGAGCAGGAAGCCCCGGTACCCCTGGCCATTGGCACGGTGGTCGATCAAAACGGGCATCCCCTGGCCCTGCCCTTGAGTTCTCCCAAGATTTTAGCCTACCGGGTCTTCCGAATCCGTACCCGGGAAGCCATAGGAGAGGAGGTTGCCTGCTATTTTTTGGAGCGCCTGGGGCTGGCGGAAACCCTGCCCCTGACCGATAGGGAATTTTAACCACGGACCTCACGGGCAGAGAGGAGGAGGAGGAGAAACCACGAAAGGCGCGAAAATCCGCGAAAGGGAAAAGAGAGTCCGGACCTCCCCTTGGTCCTTGGTGGTGAGAATTCTTATTATTAAAAATCTTAGTGGGTCCTGTCCACCTATTTTCGCGTTTTCCGCGGTTATTCTTGTTAATGCCTTTTAAAGATCCGGTAGTTGAGATCCGGAAAACAGTTATTCTGCTTTTCCAGCCGGGTAAGCCATTCGGTATCCACGGTATTCCGGCACAGGTCTTCGTAGATCCGGTTAAAATTATAAAGGTGCTCCCGAACCCGCTGTTCCGCATAGGGCACGGCAAAGCCCTCCTGCATAATAAAAGGCCAGTCCGAAGCCTGACTTAAGATAACTTCCCTGGCCGCCTGGTTTAAAACCCACTCCTTAAGGCCGCTCTCGTGGGGATACTTTTCTACCATTTCGGTAAGCCGCTCAATGGCCTTGTGGAGATGCCGGTAAATCCAGTGGTTGCTCCCGTTAAGCCAAACCTGGGCGTAGCCCATGTTCCCCCAACTGGAAAAATCAGGAACCGAAACGGGGTTTTCCGGATACAGCTTTAAGTACTCCCCCGGGGTAATGAGCTGCAGATCCTCCCTCCCGTGGAGCCGCCGGATCACCGATTCCAGCCACAGGGGCCCCTCAAACCACCACCGGCCAAAGAGACCCGCATCAAAAACGCAGACGCTTAAGGGAGGGCGGTTCATCAGGGGCTGCAGCCTCTCCGCCTGCAGAAGCCGCTTGTAAAGAAAATTCTCCCCGTGATCCGAGGCTTTCTTGGCGGCCATCCGGGGATCGTAAAGCCGCGCCCCCCCCTCATCGGTTCTTTTGGCGTAATACTTGTAGCCGGTGTTTACCCGGATTCCCGGCTTGTAAACAAAATAACCCAGGTAGGCCTCATTCCGCTCAAAGGCAATGTCCCTTTGAAAATCCCGGTAAGAAAAATCCGTCAGGTACCCTCCGGGGCTTGCGGTAACATCCCGCATGGCCGCGGCGTCCAGCCCAAAGGCATGGATGCCGCAGGGGGTTTTGACGGGGGTGTAAACCCCGTAGGGGGGCTTAACGTCGGCATTCAAAAAACCGTTGGAGGAGGTGAAAAAATAATTGAAACCCTCCCGTTTAAGAAAACACTCCAGGCCGGGGTAATATCCGCACTCGGGCAGCCAAAAACCCCGGGGGGAATCGTCAAAATACCGGTAGTGGGAAATTACCGCCGCTTCAATCTGAGCCCTGTTGGCCTGGGGGTAACTTTCAAAGAGGGGCATAAAGCTATAGCTTGCGCCGGTGGTTATGATCTCCAGATCCCCGGCCTTTTTCAGCTCCCTAAGCCCCCGGATTAAGGAACCCTTATAGTGTTCCGTGTACTCCCCAAGGCTTTTCCGGTAGTTTTCCAGGTAGCCGGCGGCCAGCTCTCTCTGGGCGGCGTCATCCGCCCGCTTTACCTCTTTTTCCCCTAACAGAATTTGGTTTCTCAGGTACTGTTCAAAACGGTCTTGCAGCAATTCGTCCCCCATCATGGCGCACAGGGTGGGGGAAACCGACAGGGCCAGCTTGAGGGGAATTCCATCCTCCCTAAGGGTTCGGAGCATCCTGAGGAGGGGCAGGAAGGATTCGCTTACCGCCTGGTAATACCAGTTTTCTTCCAGACGGTGAGGGTCCTGGGGATGCCGGACAAAGGGAAGATGGGCATGAAGTACAAGACAAATATAGCCTTTCGTCATGAGACCTCTTTTAACAGAATATTCCCGTTTTCACAAATACAGGGCGTCCGTATCCGAAATAATCCGCTGGGGAATTTCACTTTCCCGCGGGTAACTTTGCGGATCATCAAAATGGGAAGGAAAGAACAGGTTGTCCTGTTCGGTCCTCAGATTCGGATGGGGACTCAAAATGATATTGGAGCGGGCCAGTATTTTTTCCCCTGCCCGGAAAAAAGCGATAAGTTCAATGCAATAGTAAGCCCCTGTTTTAGGAAGATTGATGTACCGGTTGCTGTCCCGGTAGTTCAGGGGAATGTCATAAAAATCCTGCACCGTCCGGGGATCGACTCCCGGGGACGTTCTGGAGGCCTTGGCGGACCTGGCCCCCGGCGTTCCGGCCATCTCGTAAATCCGCAGAAAAAGCTGCCCCGGAGGGCGGCTGGTTTTTAGTTCCTCCACATCCGCCGGACGGATATCCCAGTAAGCAAAGGCCCAGGAGGGGTCCTGGAGGAGCAGAACAATCCGGTTTTCGTTGTACTCCCCCGGCAGGGGAAAGCTCTCCTCCACCCGGGTCTGAAAAACCTCGTCCTCGATGATGCGAAACTTGCAGGCCTTAACCCGCATGGGGCTGTTGTTGTCTAACTCCCGTTCGCTCCGTTCCTCCTCAATCGTCTCCTGAAGAAGGTCAACCAGGTATTCCTTTTTCGTACCCGGATCCAGTTTCAGGCCCTTTTCCCTGGCCAGTTTTTCCAGCTCGCTTTTTGATAAGCGTTCAAGTTTATCGCGGATCATAGACCCTCCAAGGTCTCTTCTATCCTACGGCATGAAAAATTACCGTGTCAAGACGCCTTTCTAAAAAGCAGAATCATCACATCCCCCCAGTTGAGGGTCTTGACAAGGGGGTCCAAAATCCCCTTAACCCAGGGGGGGCCCAGGCCCTCCGCCAGACCGCCCCAGGTTTGGCTCCGGACAAAACGGAACCCCCCCCGGGCGGCGGTCCGTTTCAGGGTGGCGGGGGTAAAGAGAAAGAGGTGATCCGGAATGGCGGACCGCCAGTTCTTGCCAAAAAGAAGGGACTGAAGGCCCCCCAGGTTGGGGGTGGTGATCACCAGAAACCCCTGGGGAACCAGGAGATCAAAGAGCCGGCGGAGGAGCCCCGCCGGATCGTTAACGTGCTCAATAACGTGGGAAAGGTGGATGATGCCGTAGGTCTCCCTGGGAAGGTCCGCCTCCTCCAAAGGCCGGGTATGAACGGGAAACCCGCCCCGCCGCCGGGCGTACTCCGCCGCGGGAAGGCAGATCTCCAGGCCCTCCACGGCATAGCCCTCCTGGGAAAGCCGGGCCGGCAGGAGCCCCGTGGCGCAGCCTATGTCAAGAAAGGGACCCAGCCGGCCCGCTTCGGGCCCCCAGCGGGAAAAATCCAGATCATCCAGCCCCCGGCGGGCCAGGCGGTAAAAGGCCTCTTCGTTGGCCTTTTCGTATTCAAAGTAGGCCTCATCGTAGCGCTGCCTGACCCCGGCGCCCTCCGGCTGGGGGCACTGAAAAACCAGGCCGCACCGGCGGCAGCGGACGTAAACCGCCCCGGGGAGGGAATAGTGGGGTTTTAAGCTCTTTCCGCCGCAGAGGGGGCAGTCCAGGGGGCGGAACTCCTCCCCGGCGCCGGGGGTTTTCGAGAAGGTCTTCACGGCGTCCCCTCCCCGGAAAGGCCAAAGAGGGAGAGACTCTTAAAACTCCGGTTGCCCTGAAAATCCTCGGCAATGATTTCCAAAACCGTAAGCCCCCGGGAAAGTTGGAGGCGCCCCAGGAAAAAGTCCCCCCCGGAGGTGTAGAGTTCCTCAAACCGCCGCCGGGACCGGCGGGAGCCAAGAAAAAGCCGCCCCCCCTCGGCCTCCAGCCCTTCAAAGGTCTGGGAAAAGCTCTCCCGGCCATTGATAAAAACCCTCACCTGGTAGGGCGCCATAGGCTGATGGTCCGGATAGTCCGGGCTCTGATCCCAGATCTCCGCCGCTAATTCGTAGTCCCCCCAGGGAAGGCCCTGTTCGGCCACGAGGGGCCTCCACTCCTCCCCGGCCCGGATAAAAACCTCCCCCACCTCCGGGGGGATTCGGTCCGCCAGGGGGGGAAGAATCTTAAGGGGATTGACGGTTTGGTTAAATTCCATATCGATGATCTGCAGGCCCAGTTCCGAAGAGCCCAGGACCCCCAGGACCTCAGCCGGGGAAAAATAGGGGTCCGGCCGATCCGGGGGGGGAGATTCCAAATGGGCGTAGAGGCTAAGGAGATTCCGCTCATGCCTTAGCACCGCAAAGTTTCCCAGCCCCGAAGGCAAAAGGTAGGGCTGATCCTCCCCAAAATAATAGATCAGTTCCCCCCCCTCCACCGGCCGGACTTCCTGGGGCGGGCCCGACAGGGTAAGGCCGGGCAGAAAAACCCCCTGATCGTCCTGTCCAAAGGTTTGCTTAAGAACCACCCTTTGCACCGGCCATTGGTAGGCCCCGGAAAGGACGACCGGAACCAGGGAAAGCCAAAGGCCAAGCAGAATTCCTTTTTTCATAGGTCCTTCCTCCGGCGGCTAAAGCTGTAGAGGGTTCCCCCCTGGCTTAGGATCAACCGGTCTCCGTCGTAGGCCGCCGGCGCGCCGGAGGAATCCAGGGCGAGCCTCCGGGGATTCCCCCCGGACTGGGGATCCCAAAAGAGCAGTTCCCCCCCGGCCTCTCCCCGGGAAAAGAACAAGGTCTGTCCCTGGGGCGGGGACACCGCCTCCGCCAGGGGATACCCCAGGGGAAGGGTCTCCCCCCGCCGGGTTTTAAGCCCGTAAATCACCGCCCCTGCCGGATCCGACACCGCCAGTTCCTGGTCCCGGCGGATAAAAAAGAGCCCCCGGGAGGTCCGGTACTCCCGGTCCAGGGCTTCCTCCCAGAGGAGCCTAACCCCGCCGCCGGGGGACTCCGGAAAGGCGTAAACCCGGAGCCTCTGGGGTTTCAGCCCCAGGACAAGGGCAAAGACCCTTAAGTCCTTTCCCAGGGCCGCCCCATACACCACCTGTCCCGGAGCGGTCTCGGAAAAAACCACCCTCCCCCGGGAGTCCAGGCAGACCGCCTCCCCGTTGAGGAGCCCCGCTAAAATGCCCCCCTCCGCCGGCGGCCCGGGGGAGCGGGGGGCGGCGTTCACATCCAGGGCGGTGATGAGGGAGGAGAACTGGTAGTCCCAGAGTTTTTCCCCCTCCCAGGTCCAGCGGGAAAGGCCCCGGCGGTCCCGGGAGATCACCAGAACCCAGTCCCCCGCCAGGTAGGGGTAGCCATTGCCGGGAAGAACCCCGGCGGGCCTTCCTTCGAGGTCCCGGAGGAGGAGGGTTCCCCCGGCGGCGGAATAATTAACAAAACCCCGGGGGCCGGAAGCGAGGCGGTAATCCAGAGCTTCGGTATAAATAAGTTCCCCCCGGGAAGAAACGGTACCGGCAATCCCCCCTTCCCGCCCCGCCGGGGATTCCCGGGGAGCCGCCGCAAAGGCAAAGATCTCCCCCTCAAAGGAACCGGAAAGGGGGGCGCCGGAGAGGGGCAGCGCCCATTGGGGGGTCCAGAGGACCTCCGGGACCGGGTTTGTGGGAAAAAAAAGAAGATACCCCGCCAAGGCCGGCCACAGGAGGCCGGAGGGGAAAGGCTTTTTTGGTTTCAAATGACCCCCGGTGTTCCCAAATTCAAAACCAATCCTTTGCGTTTAGGGATTGGTTCTCCCTGTCAGTCTAATGAGGGGATAGAAAAAGTCAATATTCTTGTTTACACTTTTGAAAGGCTAAACCGCCGCAAACTGTGAAAAGAGAAAAGGAGAAAACCCATGTCCCAGGAAACCCAAATTGACCGGGAAGCCCTTATGGACCGGGCCTTTGAGGCCGCCGAACTTTCCTACAGCCCCTACTCCCATTTCCGGGTGGGGGCGGCCCTGCTCTGCCAGGACGGAACCGTGGTTACCGCGGCCAACATTGAAAACCGCTCCTTCGGCATGACCATCTGCGCCGAACGCTCCGCCATCGTCAAGGCCCATTCCCTGGGGCGGACCCGCTACACCGCCCTGGCGGTGGCCTGCCCGGATGCCGGCTACCCCGTTTCCCCCTGCGGCGCCTGCCGCCAGGTTATTTCGGAGTTTGCCGGCCCGGATTTTCCCGTTTACTTTACCGGGGCCGACCGCAGCCAAACCGTCTGTACCACCATAGGCAGCCTGTTTCCCTATGACGCGTTAAAAGAGCTGGCGCAGCCCTAGTACCGGTCATTTCTTCACCGCCTCGGCTTTCTTTAAGTCGCTGTCCATCTTGGTCTTCCAGACCTCCAGGTTTTTCTTGAGTTTATCCGCCTCCTCCACCTCGGACATGAGGATATGAATCCGCCGCAGCGCCGAAAGATAGGCCAGGGCAATCTTAAAATCATCAATCCGGTGGGTGGAGAGCTCGTACTTTTGGCGGTACCCGTCCGCCGCCCTCTGGAGCAGGTCCTTAACCAGCTTGAGATGGGCCATCCTGGCCTTGTAACCTTCGATCCGGGGGTCCATCCGGCCAATAAAGGATTTTAAATCCAGGATGTTCTTGGCCACCGTGGCAAACCGTCCGTCCAGTTCCACAAAGGACCACTTCCACTTGGAGTTCTCCCCGAAACCTTCGATAACAGTCTGAATGGAAAAGCCCAGTTTGCACAGCAGCTTGTAACGGGCCTCGTCGGTCATGCCGCTTATGCGGTTTAGCTTTTCTTCGTACTCGTTAAAGGCCGAATCCACCAGGTTGCTTACCACATCCTCCAGGGAAATGAGGGCCTTGTAGCAGGCTTTGCGGGCGTCGTTTAGGTAGGCCTCGTTCTTAACCCCCATCAGGGAGAGGGAGAGGGAATTGAGGAGGACGCAGTAGGAAACCAGATTGAGATTTTCCTCCGCCGCGGAAACCTGAAGATAGGCCGCCTCGTCGCCGCCCTTGGCCGCCTGCTGCAAAAAGCCCTTTTCCCGGGCCGCCGCCTGCTCAATGCTGGATTTATAAATTTTTAATTTATCAAAATATTTTTTTTTAGCTTCGTTGCTAACCTTGCCCAAGGTTCCTCCTTTCCGTTCCCCGGCGGCCCAGGAGTTCCCGGGCATGGGCTAAAGACGTTTTATCATTGGGGTCCCCCGAAAGCATCCGGGCAATCTCCTGGGTCCGGGCCTCTCCGGAAACCGCAAAAATATCCGTCAGGGTACGGCCATTTTTAACGGATTTCTCCACCTTAATCTGATTATCGGCTCGTACGGCTATAGAGGCAAGATGGGTAATGCAAAGAACCTGCTTAGATTTGGCAATTTCTCCCAGGTACTCCCCCACCGTAAGGGCTACTTCCCCGCCAATCCCCGCATCCACCTCATCAAAGATCAGGGTTCCTATTTCATCGGTCTCGCTTAAAACCGACTTTATGGCAAGCATGATCCGGCTTACCTCCCCCCCGGAGGCTATGCTTTTCAGGGGCTTGAGGGCCTCCCCAAGGTTGGGGGAGATGAGAAACTCAATCTGATCGTAGCCCTGGGGGCCGCAGACCGCCTTGCCCTCCCGGGAAAGCCGGGGTTCCGTTTCAATCTTAAAATCCCCCCGCTCCATCCCCAGGCGGGTCAGCCGGCTCTTAATTTCCCCCCCCAGCCTGGCGGCGGCGGCCCTCCGTTTGGCCGAAAGCCCGGCGGCCTTTTCCTGGATGCGCTTTTCCAGTTGAAGAATCTTTAACCGCCATTCCTCCTGACGGCTGTCCCAGCTTTCCAACCCCGCCGCCTTTTCCAGGGCCTCCTCCCGGTAAGCTAAAAGGCCCTCCACCCCCTCGGCGTACTTCTTGGAGAGCCGCCTTATCTCCGCCAGCCGGGCCTCGCAGTCCTCCAGGCGCCGGGGGCTAAAGTCCAGGTCCCGGCGGTAATCCTTGACCGCCTCGACAATGTCCTCAATCTCGTAATAGGCGCTCTCCATCCGGGCCGCCGGGGACTCCTGGGTTGAGTCAATCCCGGCAATCCGGGAAAGCTCGTCCCGGAGGCTTTTAAGCCGGTTAACCAGGCCCTCCTCCCCCGCAACCAGGCCCAGGAAGGCCGACAGGTGGGTAAAGAGCTTTTCCCCCTGGGCCAGGAGAGTCCGCTCCCGCTGAAGCTCCTCCTCCTCCCCCGCCTTTAGGCCGGCCTCCTCGATCTCCCGGGCGGCGTGGCGCAAAAGCTCAATCTCCCGGCGGCGCTCCTCCTCGGCGCCGGTCATCCTTTCAAATTCTTTTTTAAGGGCCCCCAGGGCGGAAAAATCCTGCCCCAAACTCAAGGCCATCTCCTCGGTTCCCCCGAAGCGATCCAGAAGCCGCCGCTGGGTATCCGGGGACAGCAGGGACTGATGCTCGTTCTGCCCGTGGATATCAATGAGAAGCCCCGCCAGTTCCTGAAGGTCGGCCCGGGGAACCGCCGCCCCCTGAACAAAGCAGCCGGACCGCCCCCCGGTTTTAATCACCCGCCTCAGGATAAGCCGGTCCTCCTCAAAGGGAATCTCCCTGGCGGCCAGCCAGCCCGTCAGGGCGGGGGCGGGGGTAATTTTCAGGCAGCCGGAAACCTCCAACTGCTCGCAGCCCCGGCGGATAAGGCCGCCCTCCCCCTTTTGCCCCATCAAAAGGCCCACCGCACCGATGAGGATCGATTTTCCCGCCCCGGTTTCCCCGGTAAGCACGTTAAAACCCGGAGCAAAGTTTACCTCCAACTCGTCAATTAAGGCGTAATTCTTAATATTTAACTGTTCCAGCACGCCGAACCCCCCGACCATTTGAGTTTTTGCCGCAGAACATCGTAAAAATTCCTGCGATCCGATCGTAAGAGTAGTACCTTGTGGGGTGAAGAATTGATTGTCAGGAGGTCCCCGGGCTCCAGGGGATGGGAAATCTGGCCGTCCACGGTAAGGATGGTTTGGATTCCCTTTTTTTCCCGGATGGTTATCCGGATCTCCTTTTCCCTTTGCACCACCAGGGGGCGGCTGGAGAGGGAAAAGGGGCAGATAGGATTGATGATGAGGGCCTCCATTTCCGGGTCCAGGATGGGCCCCCCTGCGGAAGCGCAGTAGGCGGTAGAACCGGTGGGGGTGGCCACGATAACCCCGTCGGCAAAGTAGCTGTCCACCGGGGTTCCTCCGATGTCAACCTGGAGGCTCATCAACCGGGAGATGCCGTTTACCGAAACCACCGCGTCATTTAAGCCGTTAAAGGCGGTCAGGGTTTCCCCCTCCCGGATAATCCGGGCGGTGAGCATCATCCGGGGGGAGGACTCAAGCTCCCCGGCCTGAAATTTTTCAAAGGCCCCCTGCCACTCCTCCCGTTTAATTTCCGTAAGAAAACCCAGGCTCCCCAGGTTTACCGCCAAAATAGGGGTCCCCGGTTCCGCCAGGTGGCGGGCCGAAAAAAGCACCGTCCCGTCTCCCCCCAGGCTCAAGGCCAGCTCGGCGGGGGAAAACCGGGGAGGGGGGGAACCCGGCCAGCCCCGGTAGGTGTAAACCTCGCAGCCTATGTTCCGGGCGGACAGAAAGTCCTGAACTTCCCCCAGAACGGAGGAGGCGCCGGACTTGGACAGGTTGGCAATGATGATAACGTGGCGGACCCTTTTCATTTTCGAAGGCCTAGGGAAGGCTCGAAAGCACCCTGGCAATACCCTCGATATCCTCTTTTCCCAGGGAAGGATAAAGGGGAAAGAGGAGGCAGCGCAGGGCTAGGGTCCGGGCGCCGGGGTAGTCCCCCTCCAGGTCCGGGGACCGGCGGAAGACCGAATTTTCAAAGGCCGGGGAACAAAAGATCCTTTTCTTCCGGGCGTAATTGAGGATCTCCCGGGCCCCGGATTTAACCAAAACCGGAAAGGTGTAGGGAATGTGGGGAGGAGCTTCGGGGGAGTCTCCCCCGGGGGGAAGGGGGCTGCGGTTTCGGGACTTTTGCAGGGCCTGGAGGAAAATTTCCCGCTCCTCCAGCCGCCGGGCGATGAATTTCTCCAGCCGGTTAAGCTGACTTAAGGCCAGGGAAGCCTGAAGGTCGGTGAGAACCTGGCTCGTGTCCAGTTCTTCCACCCGGCCCTTAAGGTCCTGGTTCTCCCTGCGGCCGGAGGCATAGATAAAAACTCCCCCCAGGGCGGAGATAAAGCCCTCTTCGTCCAGGCAAAAGATTCCCGAACCCCGGCGGGGGCGGGGCCTGGTAAGCCGGGAGGCAAAGATCTGGCTTAGGTCTTCGATAATCTTCACCGGCGAATCCCCCAGGGGTTCCAGATTGTTTTCAAAGCCCAGGTGATGGTGGATGAGAAAGATCTCCGCCGTTTCTTCCGGCCTTTTTCCCTGGGGCAGCCTGAGGGTACAGGTATCCGGGTCCACATCCAGAAAAACCGGCTTAAGCCCTTCCTTTTTAAGGGCCCCCAGGTACCATCCGGGGGAAAGCACCGAAAGGGCCACCCGGGGAGGGCCGTCCTGGGGAATTTCCTCCCCAAGCCCCGCCACGGTCGCCCCCAAAAGCAGTTCCAGCGCCCTGGGGTACTCCCGAATGCCGTACACCCCGGGGACCTGCAGGTCCTGGCTGAACCTCTTTAAAAGGGCCCGGCAATGCTCCCCCGGCCCCAGATTCTCCTCCACCAGGCAGGTTAAGACCGCATCCATGTCCTTTCTAACGATAGAAGGCTTAAAGGTAAGTATCATGGGGGGTTTTATATGCCCATGGCATCCAGGTTTTGAAGTTCCTTGGGGTCAAAAAGCCGGTCAATGTCCAGAATGATCAGGTAGCCGTTTTCCTCCTGAAAAACCCCCTGGATGTACTCCGCCCCAATCCCCGAGAGCATCTGGGGGGGGGGTTGGATCTTCTCCCGATCCACCGAAACAACCCGGGATATCTTGTCGATAAAGATCCCCAACTGCTTGCCCTGAAGGGTAATGATTAAAAACCCGCTCAAAAGCTCTTCCCCTTCCCCTAAAACCGCCCTTTTAATGTGAAACCGCTTGTGAAGGTTAATCAGGGGAATAATGGCCCCCCTAAGGTTGAAGATCCCCTCCACATAGGCGGGGGCGTTGGGGATGGGACGGATATTCCGGACCTTGTGGATCTCCTTCACCTTCATAATGTCGATCCCGTAATGCTCGTTTCCCAACTGAAAGGTAACCAGTTGGTACTTTTCTTCGGTTTCGATGGCGTCGGTTTTCATCATTTTGAGCGTGTTCAATTAAGATCTCCTTCTGGATCCCTACTTTTGGACTTAATTGTAACGGGTTACAGGAATTTTTTCAAGGGGAAAGGAGGGCCGGACAGGATAAACCCATAGGAATTTTTAACCGCCCCTAGCGCAGGGAGGCCGCCTGTTCCCTGGTACACCTTTGCCAATACTGGCTTCCCCCGATGCCCAGGCCGATTTCCCCCCTTATTTCCAGGGCCTCTTCCTTAAACCGGCCGCCGTCCGCGGGGTGGTAAATGAGCTTGCATTTATAAATGCTTCCGTTTTCGGGATTAATAACGTGGCCGTCCTCCCAGTAGCCCCTCCGGGTCATCCGCAGCCCGAAGATCCAGGGGGTGCCGATCATGGGCATCTCGTTCACATTGCCCTCCAGGGGATAGCCCGGATAGCTCCGGCGGCACCGGACCGCCCTCTGGGACTCCGGCAAGCCCGGGGCGGAAAGCATCTTGCCCAACAAAAGGCCCCCGCTTTCATAAATTTCCCACCCCGCCGTCCGGGCGCCGCTCCGGTCGTCCACGCTGAACCAGTAGCCCTCCGCGGGGTCCAGGGCAAAACAGAACCCCGCCGCCAGGGCAAAGACAAAAACTCCCGTTATTTTTTTCATCTTTAGTCTCCAAACCGCTTTAAAAAACCGTACGGAGCCCCAGTTTCAGGAAGTGGTTATCCCGGTACTGCCCAAACTGCCCCTCCCGGTCGCCCCCAAAGAAGGCGGCAAAAAAGAACAGGCTTATATCCCCCTTGGTCCAGGTAAGGCCCGGCGCCAGGAGAAAGTCCTCGGCCTCAATTTCGTAGATTCCCGCCAGGCGGACCTCCAGTTCCCCCCGGAAGAAGCTCCGGGAAAGGGCCGCCATGATCCGGGTGGCCGTGGGGTCCGTCCCGGCCTCTATGTCCGCCGGGTTGCCGCCCAGCTTATCGTTGAAAAGCCGCGCCGTCCCGGAACCCTGGAGGTTCAGCATGATGTCCCCCGGCAGGGTACGGTCAAACCCCGCCGACCAGGCCGCATGGGGGTTGTATACCTGGCCGTCATCCCCCTTTAGATCGGCGGTAAGGTTAAGGGCCCCCTCCACCCGGAGGTTAAACCCGGCTATCACCCCCGCGTAATCCAGCCCCACCTGGTGGTAGGGGTTATACTCAAAGCTGATACTATCAAGGGTATAGGAAGCGTTGAATGAAAGAATGGCTGCAGGGGTAGCCAGCCGCCCATAGTAGTACTGAAACCCCAGATCCGCGGAGCCTAGGGTGGTGGTAAATCTCACCCCCCCCTGGGCGTATTCCAGGCTGTCAAGGGCGCCGGGATAACTCGGAGCGGTATTCGATGGTAACATATCTATCATGACCTTCATGGCCGGAGGAAACCAGCGGCTGTCCGCGGCGGGAAGGGGGGCGGGTTGATACCAGGGCACAAACACCCCCTCCACCTTGGTCCAACTCCCGATGTGATAGGTCCCGTGGAGGAGGGGCCGGGGAATCTTGAGGCTGGCAAAGTCGTCCAAACCGGAAAGCCCGGTGAGGTCCGCGGCGTCCAGGGGGTTGATCACGTCCAGGGGGCCCAGGCTGTCCGCCTTGCCCCAGGTAAGGGTGAGGAGCCCCGCTTCCAGGGTGAAGCTGCCAAAACGCCCCCGGAGGTAGGCCTCGTCCAGGGCAACGGGGCTGCCGGCGCCGTCAAAAACCGGGGTTAAACTAAGGGCAATCACCGCCTCAACCCCGGAGGCCCCGGCGGAAAACTTGAGGGCGCCGGAAAAAATGTTCCCCAGGGAAACCTTGCCGGGACCCCCGGAAAAATCCCCGGGATAGGCAATCACCGCAGCGCGGACCTCGCCGCCCACGGAGGCCCCCAAGCCCCCTCCCGATGATGCAGGGGGGTCCGCCGCTCCAAACCCAAAGCCGAAATCCTGGGCGCCCGCCGCCAAGCCCGAAGCCAGCAGAAAAAACCAACAAAGTAAAGGCCTTGCTCTTTTCATTTCCTAATCCTTAATTAAAAGATTACCCCGGCACGCCGGTTTCAAGATAGGTGAGGGTAAAAACCCCCTCCGGAATGGGCTCATCGTAGCGGATGATGTCGGTATAAACCGTGGTCGACGTGCCTGCGCTCACCGTGGATATCCGCACAACCGTCGCGGTCAGCCGCCCGCTCACCTCCCTAAACCCCGAGGATTCCATAACCTTAGCCACGGCGCCCCGGCGGTCAAACATCTCAATCCGCAGGGAGCTGTTGTTTTCCTTAGCAATCCAGCTTAGGGTTTTGGAATACTGGTAGGAACCGTCCTTGGGAATCGATTCGATAACATAACAGGGAACCCCCTGGTAAACCTCTTCCCTCACTATCCGGTGGGTGTCGGCGCCGCTGTCCCGGCTGGCCGCGGCCATATCGTCGTAGGACATATCGGTTCCCATAAAATTGCCGCCGCTGTCATCCGCGGCAATGCGCCGGGTCCTGCCCAGGCTGGGGAGGAAAATCCACTGATCCGTTCCCCCGGTCCCGTTCTCCATGGTCAAAAAACGGGTGCCCCGGACCGAGGCCGGGCTTTGGAACTGGATGATCATCCGGTCCCCCTGGGGCCCTTTTTTGGAGTACTGGTCGATAACCCGCTCGGTGGTGGAACCGTTCCGGGCGGTAATCACCAGCCGGGACCGGGTAGAAACGGTCTGGGCGTCCATGGAACTCCGGGAGGCGGCAATGATGGCCGCCCCGTCCTGGGCCCCCGCCAGGGCCGCCGCCAAAACAAAAACCCCCAGGAAAAAGGCCGATCTTTTCATTTTATGCTCCTTGATAAATGAATTTTGGTTTTATGATTTCCAGCAGCACCGGAATAATCGTCAAACTTAACAGGGCGCTTAAGCCCATGCTCAGGGCAATGAGGATTCCCATTTCCCCCAAAAAGTTAAGGTTAGAAAAAATGAGCACCAAAAAGCCCCCCCCCACGGACACCGCATTAATCAGGATGGCCTTGCCGCAGTCGGCAAAGCTCCGCCGCAGAAAGCCCTCCCCCCCCTTCAAGGCCCGGAATTCCCGCTTAAAAGCCTCCAGATAATGAATCGTGTAATCCACGCCGATGCCCACGGTGAGGCTGGCCATCATCGCGGTACCCATGTTGAGCTTGATCCCCGTGAAACCCATAACCCCAAAACTGGCCAGGATGGAAAGGGCCAAAGGCAGGGCGCCTATCAGGCCGGCCGCCAGAGACCGGTTGGAAATGGCGATGATCAGGAAAACGATGAATATGGCCGCTACCAGGGAAGTGATCTGGGAGTTCACGATATTGCTGTTCAACGCGTTCTGAACCAAGGCGCCGCCGGACAGGCTGACCGTAACCGCCGGGGGAAAGTTGGCCTGGACAAAGTCCCGGATAAAATCCTGCACCCGGTTAATATCCCGGCCGCTGGCGCTCCGGAGCATCACCTGGGAGCGGATAACCGTGGGTTCCAGGGAATCGTTGGCATACTGGGTAAGGCTGCCGGCCAGCATCGCCAGGTAGTTGGCCACCACGGACTGCAATTCCTGGGGGGTGGTTTTTCCGTAGCGCTCCGGGTCGGTGGGAATTTCGTAATAGGCCAGCCCCTGGTAGTTAATCTGCCTTTCCAAATCCCGGACCAGTTCGGTACCGCTCAGGGCGGCCGTTTTGCCCGCCGCCGTATCAAGCATGGCAAGCCAATCGGCGGCGCCGTAGTTTTTGAGCCGCTCCTCCCAGGTTTCCCCGCCGAGGTCCGCCTCAAGGCGCCCGGCGTCCCCGCCGCTATGGCCCCCCTCTTCCTCCCATCCGGCAAACCCAAAGTCACCCAACCCGGACTCCCCCCCGGACTCTCCCAACCCAAAATCTCCAAATCCGAAGTCTCCCAACCCGTCCCCAGCCCCGGCCTCACCCAAGGCAAAATCGCCCCCGTCCCCAAACCCAAAGTTTCCCGGCCCGGAATTCCCCCCGGCCTGCCTGGTCAGCCCGGCGGGGCTCTCCTCGGCGTTCCATACCTGGTTAATCCGCTTTATCATGTCGGTAAACCCGACGGCCGCCCCCACCTCCGGTACCCTTTCGTTAAGAAAGGTCATCAGCTTATCCAGGGGGCCCAGCACATCCGGGGCCAGGAGAACCTCCGAACTTTCGGCTTCCAGGATAATGTCAATCACCGTGGAACCGGTAAATTTTTCACCGATAAACCGGTCGGACCGGACCAACTCCGCCTTGGGGTTAAAGTACTCCAGCATCACATTATCGATGATCAGTTTTGAAAGGCCGGAAAAGGAAAGAACCGCCCCTAGGGCGCAGATAAAAATCACCAAACCCCTTTTCCGGGAGGCGGCAAAAAAAGCGCCCCCTATGGCCAGGCTCAACCGGTCCTCCGCGGCGGCCTTCTTTTCTTTAAGGGGCGTTTTGCGGGGGCCCCGGATTAACAGGAGGGCGGGTATCAGGGTTACCGCCACGGCAAAGGCAATCATCACCCCCACCGCGGCAAAAACCCCGAGGTTTCGCATGGGGGTTACCGAGGCAAAAAGAAAGGAGATGAATCCCCCGAAGGTGGTGAGGGCCGCCAGAAAGACGGGCTTCATGATCTTCCGGATCAGGGCAAACACCAGGTCCCGGTGTTCCTCCGGGGTTAAAAGGCGGTTGGTCATATCGTGGAAGTAGTGGGTTACCACGTGAATACCGTAGGCGCTCCCCACCGCCACGAGAATCACCGGCACCAGGGTGGAGATAACCGTCATTTTAACCTGGAACAAGGGCATAAGCCCCACGGTCCAGATGACCGCGACGATAACCGTAAGGAGGGGCAGGACTATTCCGGACAGGCGGCGGAAGGAAAAAAACAGCACCCCCAGCACCACCAGGATAACCAGGGGAACCAGGAGGGTGAGGTCATCCACCAGGGCGGCGGTAACTTCGCTGATCATCAGGGGATAGCCGGTCCAATACACCCTGGTCTGGTCATCAAAGCAGCGGGCCGCCTCCCGAATTTCCGCCACCGCCTCGGCCACCACGGTATCCACCGCCGCCGATTGGGGCAGGGGAAAGGTGATGGTAATCATGGTTGAGGTGAGGTCCTCCGATACCAGCATGGTTTGCATCAGGGGCCAGGAGGCAAGCCGCCTTTTTAACTCGGCAACCTCCGCGGCGGTTCCCCCCCAATCCTTTTCCATCAGGCCGGTAATCACAATGCCGCCATCCCGGCCGGTGATGTAATCCATCGAAATAAAGGAGTTAATCTGGCTGACCAGGGGAATCTCCTCCAGGGCTTCGACAAAACCCTTTAAATCCGCCAAAAACCCGGGGTCAAAAACCGTTCCGTAGGGCCGTTCCAGCCCCACTATCAAACTAAGGGAACCCCCAAAAAGATCGTCAATCCGCTCGGAGAGGATCACCGCCGGATCATCGGCGGGCAGAAAATTAATATTGTTGTTATCAATCTCTACCCGGAGCAACTGAAGAGAAAAGAACAGGGTGATAAGCCCGATGACGGCCACTATCAGCCAGGGACGCTTAAAAAACCGATCCATAGGAACCCCTTGATGCGACAAAAGCTGTTATTGCTACATTTGTAGCTTTTGTAACGGATATACCACCCCGGCCTTGACTTGTCAATCCCTAAAATGCAAAATTCAGGTAAAAGAAACACCGGGAGGATAATTGTTGTAAATGTTGCAAAAAGCTAATCGGGCGGTGGAACGGACAAAACGCTGGATCTTTGAGGCCCTGATGGCTCTGCTGGACAAAAAGCCCTATCAGGAGATCGGCATTTCGGACATCACGGAAAAGGCGGGGGTGGCCCGTACCTCCTTTTACCGCCATTACGCCAGCAAGGACGATATTTTAATACAGTACATGAGCGTTAATTTTACCGGAATCATCTTAACCATGAAGGAATACAGCCGCCAGGGGGCGCTAGAAACCATGACCGCCCTCTTTCGCTTTTTGCAGGAAAATTCGGAGGTGGCGGAAAAACTGCTGCGAAACGATCTGGAGCATATTCTCTTTTCCTTTGTCGATAGCTGCGAAGTGTTTTTTTTAGATTTAGATATTGATAAGGACTCCCTGTCCCAGGAGGAAAATCTGCTTTTCCAATACTCGATAAAGTACCAATTTGGCGGGGTTTTCCGGATGGCCATGTACTGGCTCAAAAACCACATGCCCCTGCCCCCGGAGAAAATGGGGGCCATTGCCAACCAGTTCCTCATTCCCTTCAACGAACAAAACCGGGGCATCACCGATCTGCTGCTCAGGATGAAAAACCTGCCCCCTTCCTGATAATCACGGACCACACACAGGCAGGATTCCGGACTAAGAATAACCGCGAAAGGACGCGAAAAGAACAGCGAAAGGAGAATCCAATTTCTACTCCTCTTCGTCCGTGCCGTCCATAAGGAAGCTTGGTTTAATCGAGGTCCGTGGTTAAATTAAAAATTTCTCCGCCCTGCCCGCCCTACCTCCGGGTTTTGGGCATAAAAAAAGCCGTCCTTATGGGGACGGCTTTAATCCTTTTGGTTCTTTTGATGGGGAGAACCCAAGGAAAAGGCCTGGCGACGTCCTACTCTCCCGCCTTAGCAGTACCATTGGCGCTGAGGGGCTTAACTTCCGT
>JAISRN010000227.1 GCA_031273605.1 Spirochaetales bacterium
AGCCCATGTCCCGGTAAAATTCCGCCAGGGTTACCCCGGTGTAAATGGAAACTTCCCGGGCCGCCACGGGCATGTTGGAGGTATTGGCGATAAGGATGGTCCGTTCCATAAGGGAGCGCCCGGTACGGGGATCTTCCAGACGGGGAAATTCGCTAAGCACCTCGGTCATTTCGTTGCCCCGTTCCCCGCAGCCTATGTAAACGATCACATCCGCGTCGCACCATTTGGCGATGGCATGCTGGGTTATGGTCTTGCCCGTACCGAATCCTCCGGGGATGGCGGCGGTTCCCCCCTTGGAAAGGGGAAAGAAAAGATCGATCACCCGGCAGCCGCTTATCAGGGGCTGATCCGGAGAAAGCCGTTCCGCACCGGGCCGGGGAATCCGTACGGGCCACCACTGGGCCAGGGGTATTTCCCGGCCCGTATCGGTTCTGGCGATAATCTCCGTACAGGTATATTCCCCTTCGGGGGCAAGCCAAACCAGGCTGGCGTCTTTAGCGCCCCGGCCGGCCCCGGCTTCTCCCGGGGCGGAACGATCCATATCGGGGGGAACCATGATCGTACAGGTGATGCTTTCCGTTTCCTTTACCGTTCCCAGGGGCAGTCCCGGCAGGGCTTTGACGCCGGCGTCTCCGTCAGACGGGGGGGCGCTTTCACCGGCCTTCAGCCGGGCCGCCAGGGTTTCATCCGGTTTAAAGAGCCACTTTTTTTTCAGGTCCAGGGGATCCGCCCTGACCCCGGGACTCATAAAGGCGCCGCTTTTTTGGTACAACACCTTGAGGGGCCGCTGGATGCCGTCGTAAATGGTGCCGATAAGGCCCGGCCCCAGCAGGACCGAAAGAGGCCTGCCGGTGGAAACCGCGGGAGCCCCTATCTTGAGCCCCGTATCGTCTTCATATACCTGGATAAGCGCCTCGTCCTTCTCAAGCCGGACTATTTCTCCCAGAAGGCGGCGCTCCCCCACTTCCACCACATCAAAAAGACCCGCTTTGCCCAGCCCGCCGGCGCTGATAACCGGTCCGCTGATCCGTGTGACCCTGCCTTCAATCATGGGCTTCCTCCCCCAGAAGGGCTTCCGCCAGTTCAACCCGTTTGTCCAGGAGCAGGGCTTCCGCGGCCCTGTCCGCCGAAGCGGTAATCCGCAGCCGGGGAAAATCAATGACCAGGGCGGGAAAGGAACCGGGCACGGCAGAGAGGGGATCTTCCTTTGCCGTAAGGGAAAGGCCGGAAAGGGGTTTGTGCAAAAGGACATCCAGTTCACCGGAGCTTAAATTCCGGTAACGCAGTTCCGCTTCACCGGCCTCTTCCCGCATCTCCCCCATCCTTTTTTCCAGTTCCCTTTCCAGAATGCGCAGCATCCCCGTCCTGTCCAGGGATTTAAGGAAGCCCTCCATGGCCCTGTTTAAAAAGGACTCTATTTTTCCCGATCGGATCCGCCGCTTGTCCATGGGAAGCCGGGCCATAATTTCCTGCCGGATCCGGGCGGCTTTTTTGTCATACCCTGAACGGATCTTCTCCAGGGCGGAATCCAGTTTCTGCTCCCACTCTTTTTCCGAGGCCGCCGCGGATTCATCGGCGCTCTTGAGGATCCTGTAGGCTTTTTTCCTGGCGTCTTCCAAGATTTCCCTGTCCAGCGCCTCGGTGGACTGTAACTCGTCCATATCTACACATGAACCCCTATGGCTTCCCTGATGGAATCCATCAGGGTTTTTCTTCCCGGGAGGCGGCCCATGGTTCCGGGGATTTCCACCACCAGGGGATACCCCCCCAGGATCTGCCATTCCGTAAGGGTTTCCCCCAGCCAGTCGGCGGTTTCTTCCGTCATGATCAGCACCCCGCAGGAATTCCGTTCCCCCGGAAGGACCGCGGCGGCGGTTTTATCCCAGCTGCCGGTAAGCTTTGCAAAGAGATCCAGAGCTTCTTCCGGATCGGATACGGCCTGCCCCGGGACCCCCACAAAACGGAAGGCGATGACCAGTTCCGTATCCCCCATAAAGAAATAATCCACCGTTTTTTAAAAGATCAGGATCAGCAGGGCAACCAGAAAGCCCCAAAGACAAATCCCCTCGGCCAGTCCCGCATAGGGCAGGGCCTTGCCGGCAAGCTCGGGGTTTTCGCTCATCGCCCCCATGGCGGCGGAACCGATCTGGCTTACGGCGATGCCCCCGGCTATGCAGGAAATCCCCACCGCCAGGGCGGCGGCAAAGTACTTCCACACCGCGGTCTGGGTTCCGGCAGCTTCCGCCGCGGGACTGTCCGCTGAAGAGGGACTTGGCTCCTGGGCAAAGAGGACCGCTCCCAGAATCAAGAACAGAGCCGCAAAAAACACAATTTTACGCATACGCATACCTCCTATTTTCTCCTGAACCGGAAGGGCTTAAAGGCCACCCCGGTTTCGGTAAAAAACTTGCTGAAAAATTCATAATACTGAAGCCGTACCACCTGTATTGCCACAATCATCCCTTCAAGAAGGATAATCACCGTGTTGCCGAAGATCGTGATCACCACAGAAAAGGCCCCCCAGGAAATTTCCGCCACCCTTTCGGAAAGGGTAAAAACGATAAACGAAAGCACCGCATGGGAAAGGGCAAAGGCCCCTACCCTTAGAAAGCTTACCGTATTGGAAATATAAGAGGAAGCGGATTCCAGCAGTTCCACAAATCCTTCCACAATAAAAACCATAAGGCCCTGTTCAAGTACCGGCCTTTCCCCGGAAATAAAACGCCAGATTACCGGACCGAA